>PAGD01000035.1 GCA_002704345.1 Rhodobiaceae bacterium
TTAACACAATATTANTCAAATGATAAAAAACAAAAAAAAACATTTAAAAATGCANCTTGTATCTGANTCAACAGGTGAAACACTTAGAGCNGTTTCAAATGCCGCNGCCGCACAATTTGATGAAGTAGAATATGAACAAACGACATATCCAATGGTTAGAACAAGGACACAGCTTGAGAGAGTCCTTAAAAACATAAAAAAAAATAAAGGANCTGTTTTGTGTACTCTNGTTGATCAAAGCCTTCAAGANGAANTAGAAGAGTTTTGTAAAATAGAAAAAATTTCTTACATGCCGGTTATGGAAAGNATTGTTAATTTACTTGAAAAAGACACTGGCCTAAACGCGATCAACAAGCCAGGGGGGCAACATGTTTTAAATGATGAGTATTTTAAAAGGATTGAAGCAATAAATTATACACTTGAGCATGATGATGGTGAGGGCCAAAAAAATCTTGAGCTNGCGGATGTAATAATTGTGGGTGTAAGCAGAACCTCAAAAACCCCCACATGTATTTATNTGGCAAATAAAGGTATAAANGCTGCNAATTATCCTTTGGTTCCTGACATAGGTGTGTCTAAGGAGCTTGATGAGGTTAAAAGCCCGACTGTTGTTGCGCTGATAACGTCTGCACAAACNCTTGTTGAGATAAGAAGAAAAAGATCNCTAGAGCTTGGACTTAAAGATAAAGAAACTGANTATATAAATGTCCACAAGGTAGAAGAAGAAATTATCGCAGCAAAAAGAATTTTTGCAAACAAGGGCTGGCCAGTTATTGACATAACAAGAAGGTCTGTTGAAGAAACTGCATCGGCGATAATGAATATAATTTCTCTAAAAGAAAAGAAAGAAAATGAACAATAAAAAACAACAAGAAGATAATATAAGGCGTGTTATTTTNGCATCTTCATCGCCTTCCAGAAGAAAAATATTAAATTCTTCAGGTATAAAGTTTAGTGCGAAAGCCCCTGATGTTGATGAAGATAGCTTAAAAAAGAAATTTAAAGGTACCCCAAAAAAATTAGCTCTAATGCTTGCTGAAAAAAAAGCTCTTTCGCTTTCTTCAAAATATAGTTCAGCACTTATAGTGGGCGCGGACCAAGTCCTTTCATTTAAGGGAAGCGCCTTTAATAAACCAAAGTCTCTTAAAGAAGCAAAAAAAAACCTTAAACTTTTTAGGGGCAAGACACATAAACTTGAGTCAGCAACAGCAATTGCCCATAAAGGGAAAATAGTATGGTGCCATGAAGAAAGTCCAAAATTAACAATGAGAAATTTTTCTAATGCTTTTCTAGAGCACTATATTAATAGTGCTGGAGACAAAACACTTTTGTCCTCCGGGGGATACTCAATTGAAAGGCAAGGCTCTCAACTTTTTTCAAAGGTAGAGGGGGATTTTTTTTCAATAATTGGACTTCCTTTGATACCCCTTTTACAAAAACTAAGAAAGCTTAACTGCGAGGGGGTTCTAGAGTAGTGAAGAAGGCAGCCGTTGTCGGAAACCCAGTTGATCATAGCCTTTCTCCAGACATTCATAGTTTCTGGCTTAATGAGGCTGGAATTAATGGAATTTATACTAAGGAAACAGTTAAGCATGAAAACTTTGGTAGCTTTATAGTTAATGCTGCAAAAAAAGGTTATTCAGGATTAAATATCACCGTTCCGTTTAAAGAAAAGGCTTTTAAATTATGTGATGTTTTGTCTGAAACTGCAAAAGAACTTGGCGCTGTTAATTTAATAATATTTGAGAATGGAAAAATAATGGGCGATAATACAGACGGCCAGGGCTTTATTGATAGTGTTATAGAAAAGATCCCAAACCTATCTTTTAAAAAGAATAATTTTTCAATTCTTGGTGCCGGAGGGGCTGCAAAGGGAATTATCCACGCTCTCTGCAAAAACGGTGCAAAAAATATTAACATTATTAATAGAGACCTAAAAAAGGCTAAAGACTTGGCCAGCAGTTATAGTGGGATAGCAACCCCTTATGCCTTAAGCGATATTGAAAAAGGTTTAACCGATGCGTCATTTTTAATTAATACAACCACTATGGGCATGAAAGGTGGTCCTGATTCAATAGAAATAAACTTTTCAGAATTTCCTAAAATCATATGTTTTACAGATATTGTTTATAACCCCAAAACTACAAGCTTAATGAGTGATGCATTAAAGTCGGGCATCAAAGTTATAGGTGGAATAGGAATGTTAGTTAACCAAGCTGTGCCAGCCTTTCGGGCGTTTTATGGAGAAGAGCCAAGAAATCTAGACAGCCTTTACCTTGTTTTAGAAAATAAAATGAAGGTTGACCACAATGATTAAGATTGGCCTGACTGGATCTATAGGTATGGGGAAAAGTGAAACAGCGAGAATTTTCAGTGGTTTTGGTATCCCAGTCTATGATGCTGATAAGGCCGTTCACAAACTTTACAAAAAGAATCAAAAAGGAACAGAGGCCATAAAAAAGATATTTCCCAAAGCCATCAGTCCAGAGGGTGATGTTGATAGGTCTATCCTTGGAGATCTTGTTGTTGGGAATAAGACGAACTTAAAAAAACTCGAGTCAGTCATACACCCGCTTGTTGGCGAGGATAGGCTTGATTTCTTTNAAAAAAATAAAGATGCAAAGGCTGTAGTTTTAGATATTCCACTTCTATTTGAAACGGGGGGTGAGAGATTCGTTGACTATATCGTTGTTGTTTCAACCTCCTATGAAATTCAAAAGAAAAGAGTATTGGCTAGAAAAAATATGACCGAAGACAAATTTAATGAGATTGTTCTTTCACAAACACCAAATGACGAAAAGTGTAAATTAGCAAGCTTTGTTGTCGACACATCTANAAGTATTGACGAAGCAAAAAAACAAGTTAAAAATATCTTATTGTCATTAGGGCTATAAATGCGAGAAATTGTTTTAGATACTGAGACAACAGGCCTTAGCCCTGAAAAGGGCGATAGAGTTGTCGAAATCGGGTGCGTTGAGTTAATCAATCATGTCCCCTCACAAAATACATTTCAAGTATATCTAAATCCAGAGAGAGATATGGATGAGGGGGCTCAAAAAATTCACGGCCTAACAAATGAGTTTCTTATAGATAAACCTCGATTTGAAGAAATTGCTGAAGATTTTATTTCTTACATTGGTAATAGTAAAATTATTGCACANAATGCATCTTTTGATATTAATTTTTTAAATAGTGAGCTTGTTAGGGTTAACAAAGATAAGATTCCAGAAGAAAGGGTTGTTGATACCTTAAAGATAGCTAGAGAAAAATTTCCGGGCGCAAGGAATAGCCTCGATGCACTTTGTAAAAGATTCTTAATTGATAATTCAAATAGAAAGCTGCATGGAGCGCTTCTTGATTCAGAGCTTCTAGCCGAGGTATATTTAGAGCTTATTGGCGGAAAAGAGCCTGATCTAGCCCTTGCCGTAGAAAATATAAATGTTGATGAAAAAGAGAACCAACTTGTTATAACGCCCTCTTTAAAAAGAAATAAAGAGTTGAAATCACGATTAACAGAGGAAGATCAAATAAACCACAAAGAGTTTATTGAGACACTNAAGGTTAATCCTGTTTGGTACAATTGAGATTAGCCTTTTAATTCTCTCTTTTTTATTTCTAATATTATTTTATTTAAAGCCGTTTTAATTATAAACCTTCTTAATTGAGGAATTATTAAGCATATTCCCGCAAGGTCTGTTATTGCCCCAGGAACCATAAAAAAGAAAGCGCCTAATAAAAGCGCAAGCCCCTCCAAGACCCCATGAAGCGCCTGCTTTCCTTGAGAAAATTTAGATTGAAGGTTGTATAATATTCCAAGACCCTGGTGTTTTGCAATAAGTATCCCTAGTCCAGCTGTTCCTATGATTAACAAAAGGGTTCCAAATGCTCCAAAATATCCTCCAAGCTTTATCAATACCCAAATTTCTAGGACTGGCAGAACTATCATAAAAAAGACAATAAAATAAGACATTAAACCCCTCTTTAAAAACTTAATTAATTTATTTAAAGTAACCGTATATCCTTATATTACCAAATAGTATAATAAGGATTATAAAAAGGAAAAAGCAATATGGGAAACCCATTTGACCCTATGAATATTTTGTTAGTTGTTTTTGCTGTGGTGGCGTTTATTCGACTACGTTCTACACTTGGAAAAAGAACAGGCAACGAGGAACCTCTTGGCTTGAAGGAAACATTGAAGGTAAAACAAAATGGAGAAGCAAAGCCTTTTTCATCAGATGAAGCCTACAAACTTTCAACCGATGAGGTGCTCTCCAAAATATCTAAAAAAGATAAAAATTTTAAAGAAGATAGCTTTCTTTCTGGAGCAAAATCTGTTTATCAAATGATTATAAAAAGTTATGCGGCTGGCGATCTTAAGGATGTTAAGCAATTTCTCGGAAAAGATGTTTATTCAGGGTTTTTGTCAGCAATAAACTCTAGGATTAAACAAGAACAAAAACTATTTAACGAATTAATCAACTTTGATTCTATTGAGATAAAGGAGGCGGCCATAATAGATGATAATGTTGAAATTACTGTATCATTTGAAACTAAGATTATAAGTTACGCCACTGACAAGGATGGGCAAACTATAGAGGGTAACCAAGATTCACCTCAAAGCATTACTGACACCTGGGTTTTTGAAAAATCAATTAANAGTAAAGACCCAAACTGGATTCTTGTTTCAACCAACCCAGACAATTAATGATGCCCAAAGAGGAAGACGAACGCATCTGGCGAGAATTTATAAATAATGGTGGAAATCTCAAAAACCAGACTGAAATAATTAAAAAAGAACTAGCCGATAGAAAACTAAACTTAGTTGAAAAGAAGAAAAGAAATCTACCTAAACCTTCTAATTTAACTAAAAGGCTTATTAGAAGAATTGCCACAAAAAAAATTGAATTAGACTCTACCCTTGATCTTCATGGTCACAATAAAATTACTGCTAAATTAAAATTTATTAATTTTATAAAAGACTGCCAAAGGAAAAAATACAAATATGTTTTGATAATTACAGGAAAAGGCAAGGGTTTAATCAGAGAAGCCCTACTTGAGTGGGCTGAAGAAGAAGAACTTTTTCCTTTAATTGTTGGATATTCTCACGCGCACAGGTTACAAGGAGGTGAAGGTGCTTTCGTTCTTCATTTGAGAAAGCAATAAATAAATAGTAGTATTGTAATTATTACGTAAGGCAAACAAAATGAGCGCTCAGCAAAGCAACAGAACAGCAAGAATTGAAAGAGAAACAAGAGAAACAAAAATTATTGCCGATATTAATATTGATGGATCAGGTGTTTCAGAAATAAATACGGGTATTGGTTTCTTAGACCACATGCTAGAATGTTTTTCTAGACATTCACTAATAGATATTATGCTAAATGCAGAGGGAGATCTCCACGTAGATCAGCACCACACAACGGAAGACACTGGTATAGTTATTGGTTCTGCAATAGCAAAGGCTCTTGGTGATTTTTCTGGCATCAAACGTTTTGGTAGCGCAACAATACCAATGGATGAAACCCTCACAAGAGCAGCTATTGATATTTCAAAACGCCCAAGCCTTGAGTGGAAGGTGTCCTTTTCAAAGCCTGTTTTGGGCGAAATGGATACAGAACTTTTTCATGAATGGTTTGCTGCATTTGCTCAAAACTTAGGCGGCAATATTCATATAGAAAATCTTTATGGAGAAAATAATCACCATATTGCTGAGTCTTGCTTTAAGAGCTTAGCACGTTCGTTAAGGGACGCGCTTGTAATCGACCCCAGGGAACTTGGAAGAATTCCATCTAGTAAAGGCTCTCTCGGAAGCTAACATAAATGAAAAATTTATCAGTAGCCGTTGTTGATTATGATTGTGGAAATCTTCATTCTGCATCTAAGGCATTAGAGTTGGCTATGAAAAAATCTAATTTGAGTGGATCAGTTTTTCTAACAAAAGACCCTGAAAAAATTATCAATTCAGACAAGGTAATTTTACCTGGTGTGGGAGCTTTCAAGGCATGTATTGAAAAGTTAAAAAGTATTGATGGACTTGAGGCTTCTATAAAAGAGTTTGCTTTAAAAAAGCAAAAGCCAATATTGGGTATTTGCATAGGTCTTCAGCTTATGGCCTCTAAAAGTTACGAGGGTGGCGAGCATCAAGGCCTTTCGCTTATTGATGGCGATGTTGTTCCTATTTCTCTAGATAAAAAAAACCTTAAGATTCCTCACATGGGGTGGAACAACATACTACAGAAGAAGAAGCACAGTTTACTCGAGGGCCTTAATGATAAGGATTTTTATTTTGTTCATTCATATAGATTTAAACCTAAATACAATGAATCTGTTTTAGCAAGTACTTGGTATGGAGAAGACTTTCCATCAGTTTTATCCTTAGGGAACATTATTGGTACTCAGTTTCACCCTGAAAAAAGTCAGGAAGCAGGCATTTCCTTATTAAAAAATTTTTTAAGATGGTCTCCATGATTTTTTTACCGGCTATAGATATATGTGAGGGGTCTTGTGTAAGGCTAGAAAAAGGGGATTTTTCTAAAAAAACAATTTTTAATAAAAATCCTCTAGACCAAGCAAAATCCTTTGAAGACCTCGGCTGTGACTGGTTGCATGTTGTTGACCTTGATGGCGCTAAAGAGGGGATATCTAATAATGACTCATTTATTGAAGAAATTGCATCTAAAACAAGTTTGAAAATTCAATTTGGCGGAGGCGTAAGGTCATTTGATAAAATACATAAGTTAGTAGACTGCGGAGTAGAAAGAATAGTGATAGGAACAAAGGCTCTTAATAATATTGATTTTTTAGAAGAAGCGTCTGGATTATATAATAATAAGATTGCCGTTGGCATTGATGCAAGAAATGGCAACGTTTCTATTGAGGGGTGGACAAAAGATTCAAATACGCGAGCCATAGACTTTGCACTTCATGCCGAGTCGAGAGGGGCATGTGCCATTATATTTACTGATATTGATAAAGACGGCATTATGTCAGGTCCAAACATTTCATCAACCAAAGAAATTGCTGAGAAAGTTTCTATTCCGGTTATAGCGTCTGGAGGGGTATCGACCATAGATGATGTTATAGAAATAAAAAAATATGAAAAAGATGGGATATCCGGAATGATTTGTGGAAGAGCCATTTATGATAAAAAAATAAATATTTCTGCTGCACTTAAGATTGTGAGGTCTTAGATGCTTAAAACAAGAGTAATACCATGTCTTGATGTAAAAAACGGCAGAATTGTAAAAGGGGTTAACTTTGTAGATCTTGTAGACGCCGGAGACCCAGTTGAGGCGGCAAAGGCCTATGACAAGGGGGGTGCAGATGAGCTTTGCTTTCTAGATATAACAGCAAGCCATGAAAAGCGTCCAATTTTACTGGACGTGGTAAAAAGAACGGCTGAGCAGTGTTTTATGCCTTTGACGGTTGGAGGCGGGGTTGCGTCTGTTTCTGATGTACAGCAACTTCTTTCATCAGGGGCAGATAAGGTTTCAATTAATACATCTGCTGTAAAAACTCCACAACTTATTGAAGAAGCAAGTAATATATTTGGAAGACAATGCATAGTTATTGCGATTGATGCAAAAAAAACAGACGAAAATCTTTGGGAGATTTTTACTCACGGAGGAAGAAATTCAACAGGAATTAGTGCTGTAGAATTTTCCAAGAAAGTTGCCGATCTTGGGGCCGGAGAAATTTTATTGACCTCCATGGATAGAGATGGCACGAGGTCTGGCTATGATATAGACTTATTAAGGGCTGTTGAATCAGCTGTATCTATTCCTGTAATAGCATCTGGCGGTGTTGGCTGCATTCAAGACTTAATAGATGGAACAAAAAAAGGAGGTGCCAGCGCAGTATTGGCGGCTTCAATTTTTCATTTTGGAGAATCCTCTATAAGAGATGCAAAAGAGGAAATGGCAAGAGCTGGTATTTCTGTAAGATTTTAATTAACATAACATAACATAACGGAGATAAACATGTCGGGTGATACAAAAATTTTAGACGATCTTTGGGGGGTTATAGAAGAAAGATCATCGTCCCTTGATAAAGAATCTTATACAAGAATTATGCTTGAGAAAGACACAAATACTTTGGCTAGAAAGATGGGCGAAGAATCTATAGAGACAATTGTTGCAGCTCTTGGACAATCTAGAGAAGATGTAATTAACGAAAGCGCTGATCTATTATATCACTGGCTTTTGCTACTAAAAAAACTAGATATAAATCCTAACGAGGTTTACCAGGTGCTTGCAAGTAGAAGGAAATCTTCGAAATAAGATCAATGACAAATACAGCCTTGAATTCAAATCTTCATAAAAAAATTAACCNGCTTGATTGGCGNAAGATATCCAAAACAAAAAATATTCCCTTATCAAAGGAAAGATATAACTCTTTAAGAGATCTTATTGAAAACATAGAAACTGATGAAATTAATAATA
This sequence comes from Rhodobiaceae bacterium, assembly GCA_002704345.1. Taxonomy (GTDB): domain Bacteria; phylum Pseudomonadota; class Alphaproteobacteria; order MED-G09; family MED-G09; genus MED-G09. Next base: position 8,445 of record PAGD01000035.1, read on the forward strand.
TTTACCTTCCNTTGTCTAATATTCTTGATGGGCACATTAAATGTTCTAGAGAACCAATAAATAATCCTGATAACCCATCCAAAAATAAATTTCATGCNCCTGTCTTCATAGTCGGTGTGGCCGGATCTGTGGCCTCCGGAAAATCAACATTTTCAAAAATCTTGAAAGAAGTGATGGTGGCAAAACATAAAAATTATAAAATAGATATTGTTACAACAGATGGCTTTCTATACCCAAACGCATACTTACAAGAAAGAAATTTAATGGAAAAAAAAGGATTTCCTGAAAGCTATGATGCTGCCTCTCTTTTTAAGTTTTTATCAAATATTAAGAAGGGTGAGAAAAAAGTTTATGCACCGCTATACTCACATCAGGTTTATGATGTTCTTCCCTCAGAGCGACTTTGTATCGAAAGGCCGGATATTTTAATTTTAGAAGGTATAAATGTTCTTCAGGAACTAACAATAAAAGAAAATAAATCAAAACTTATATTCTCGGATTTTTTTAATTTCTCAATTTTTATTGATGCAAAAGAAGATTATCTAAGTGACTGGTTTCTGAAAAGATTTTTATCACTACGTTCTAGCGCGATTGCAAATAAAGACGATTATTTTCACAAGTATGCTTCCATAAGCGAAAGTGATGCTATATCAATGGCAAAAGTAATATGGAAAAAAATTAATCTAAAAAATTTATATGAAAATATTTTGCCNACAAAGGAAAAAGCTGACTTGATTTTAAAAAAAAATAAAGACCATAAATTTAATGAAATATGGCTAAGAAATACCTAATTGTGATAATATAGAAGAATGACAAATAAAATTAAAATATCAGTAGTTGGAGCGGCAGGGAGGATGGGCTCTCAGGTAATGAGCCAAGCCCTAGACTCAGACTTATTTGAGCTTGTTGGTGCCATAGAGTTTAGCGGTTCGAGTCATGTTGGTAATGATATATCCANCGTAATAGGTGGAGATAAAACAGGTATTATTATTACTGATAACTCTATTGAGTGCATTCTTAATTCAGATGCCGTTATTGATTTTAGCTCACCCCTATCAACGATTTCTATATGCGAGCTAACGGCACAGGCTCGAAAAGTTCATGTTATTGGGACCACAGGATTTAATACAAAACAAGAAGAACAAATTTTAGCTGCAGCAAGGCACGCAACAATTATCAAGTCTGGAAATATGAGCCTCGGCGTTAATGCCCTGCTTGGAACCGTTGAGCGTCTATCAAATTCTCTAGATGACTCATGGGATATAGAGATATCTGATGCTCACCACAGGGATAAAGTCGACTCACCTTCTGGGACGGCTTTAGATTTAGCCCAAGCAGCAGCGATTGGTCGTTCTGTTAGTCTTGATTCTGTTATGGATATTTCAAGAAACGGTAATAACTTAGAGAGAAAAAAGGGTGATATTGGCATTACCTCTATTAGGGGTGGATCTATTGTAGGAGATCACTCTGTGATATTTGCTGGTGACGGAGAACGAATTGTNATCTCTCACTTAGCTGAAAACAGGAATGTCTTTGTTAAAGGCGCCTTGAAGTCTGCTGAGTGGGGAATAAAAAAGGGCCCAGGTCTCTTTTCCGCAAAAGACGTTCTTGGTTTTTAATAAATTAGAGGAATTTAAAAATGACGCATCTTACTCTCGTGAGGCATGGCCAAAGCGACTGGAATGAGAAAAATTTATTTACAGGTTGGGAAAATCCTGGACTAACTAAGCAGGGTCTAAAAGAAGCAAGAGAGACTGGCGAGGCTTTAAAAGAAATAGGGNTAACCTACTCACACCTTTATACATCTGTCTTAGACAGAGCAATTGATACAGCAAATATCATTTTAGATGTACTTCAGGTTAACGGGATTAATACTGTCAGGGATAAAGCTCTTAATGAGAGGGACTANGGTGATTTGACAGGATTAAATAAAGATGACGCAAGAGAAAAGTGGGGTGAAGAGCAGGTTCATATTTGGAGACGCTCATATGATATACCTCCCCCCTCAGGCGAAAGCCTAGAAAATACAGCTGAGAGAGTTTTACCTTATTTTAAAGAAGAGATTTTACCTTTATTGGTCATTGGAAATAGTGTTTTAATAAGTGCGCATGGTAATTCACTTCGAGCCCTTGTTATGTTTATAGAAAAATTAAGTCCCGAAGAAATTCTAAAAAAAGAAATATCTACCGGTCAGCCAATAACATATAAATATGATGGAAATAATTTTAAAGGAATCTGGGAAATTTAAAATTTTATCAGAATAGAATTTCTAATGAATAAAAAAGAAAAAGCTAAATTAATAGTTTCTATATTAGATAANTTTTATAAAAAAACTCCTGTTCCTCTTAAGCATAGCGATCCTTTCACACTACTTGTTGCTGTCCTGCTCTCAGCTCAATGCACTGATGAGAGGGTAAANAAAGTAACGCCAGTTCTATTTAAAAAAGCTGATAATCCAAAAGATATGATGGGATTATCATATGACGAGGTTTATTCTATAATAAAGCCATGTGGGCTTGGGCCAAAAAAGACTCGGGCCATCATCAGTCTATCTAAGACACTAACGGAAGAATACAATATGCAAGTTCCAAAAGATTTAACCCTTTTGGAAAAACTTCCTGGGGTTGGCCACAAAACAGCCTCAGTTGTTGTTAGTCAAGCTTTTAACATTCCGGCCTTTCCTGTGGATACTCATATTCATAGGTTAGCACAACGCTGGGGCCTTACTGGTGGTAAGAACGTTAAACAAACCGAAAAAGACTTAAAGAGTATTTTTAATAAAGAGCTTTGGAATAAACTTCATTTACAAATAATTTTTTGGGGTAGAGATTTTTGCAGNGCAAGGTCTTGTTGGGGGCTGGAGTGTGAAATTTGTAAGTCTTGCTATCCGAACAGGAAAAGGAAGTTTATTCATAAAAAACCTTAACTATTATCCTGTAAATAATCTTTTTATATTATTTAAATAGCTATTGGTTTCNGGGCTTGTCTTTTTNGAGTTAATTTCTGAAAACTCTTTAAGCATTTTTTTCTGCTTACTATTAAGTTTTGTTGGTACCTCAACACGTATTTCAACATATAAATCACCAAGACGATTTGTCTGCAGAACGGGCATACCTTTCCCCCTTAATCTTAACTGCCTTCCATTTTGACAGCCTTCGGGTATAGATATTCTTATTTTTTTCCCATCAGGTGTTGGGATTTCAATTTGTCCGCCAAGGGCAGCAGTTACAAAACTTATTGGAACTTCGCTAAGTATGTCTGCATCACTTCTTTTGAAGAACTCATTAGGCCTCATTGATATAAATACATATAGATCTCCATATGGACCGCCATTCTCGCCTGCCTCACCTTCTCCGGCTAGCCTTATTCTAGTTCCATCATCAACCCCTCTAGGAATATTAACGGATAATTTTCTTTTTTTTCTAACCCTGCCACTCCCAGAACAACTTGTGCATGGATTTTCAATCATGGTTCCTTTGCCAGCACATACACCACAAGTTCTTTCCAGGGTAAAAAATCCTTGTGTTGATTTTACGCTTCCAGAGCCTCCGCATTGTCGACAGGTTGACTTACCACTCCCTGCTGCTGCACCCGTACTGTCACAGTCATCGCAACCTGCAGCTGAATTTATCATTAGGTCTCTAGTTGTTCCGAAGTAAGCATCTTTAAAGTCTATTTCCATTTCAGCTCTTAAATCTGAACCTCTGGACTGTCTTTGTTGCCTTGAGCCTTGGCNTGATCTTCCACCAAAGTCACCAAAAAGGTCTTCAAATATATCTGAAAAATTTCCAGAAAATCCGCCGCCCATTCCGCCGCCCATTCCNCCAGCCTGCGTACCCGCATGACCGAATTGATCGTAAGCNGCTCTTGTTTGGGGATCTTTAAGATTTTCATAAGCCTCGCTGATTTCTTTGAATCGAGTTTCAGCGCCAGCATCACCCTGATTACTGTCAGGGTGGTTTTCTTTTGCAAGGGTCCTAAATGCTTTTTTTATTTCTGTATCCGAAGCATTTTTTTGAACACCCAGAACATCATAGTAATCTCTTTTTGCCATTTTTACTCTGGTTGGGTAGTTTCTTAATTTATTTTTTGTCTTCTTCTTTTACTTCCTCATCACCTTCTTTTGCTTCTTCTGTCTCTTCTTTTACTTCCTCATAATCAGCATCTACTATGTCAGCATCTTCAGGCTCTTTATTTCCTTCTGTTCCGTTTGCAGCTTCTGAGGCAGCTTGTTCTTCTTGGTATAACTTTTCACCAATCTTCATTGCAGCTTGAGAAAGTGTTGCCGTTTTTTCCTGAATTACTGAGAGATCGTCTCCATCTATAACCTCCTTTAATTCCTTAATGGCTTCTTCAACTGGCTTTCTTTCATCATCTGTTATTTTATCACCTGCATCAGTAATTCCCTTTTCTGCTGAGTGAATAATTGCTTCCGCTTGGTTTTTTGCATCTACCAACTCTCTGATTTTTTTATCTTCCTCTGCATTAGATTCGGCCTCTTTAATCATTTTTTCTATTTCTTCGTCAC
>PAGD01000017.1 GCA_002704345.1 Rhodobiaceae bacterium
GAATAAGATGAAATATAATCAAAATCATTTTTATTTTTAATTGGATTTCCCCACTCCTCCCATTCTGGAGGTGTTAACGGAAGCGAGTCATCTAGAATTGTATTTAAAACATCTACAAAAGGAACTTCAGCCACAGCAGATTTAAAAATATCTGGCCTCATATTTAATGAGGCTCCAACTAATAAACCACCTGCACTACCACCTTGAATAGAAATATCGCTAGAAATTTTTTCTTTTTTTAAAAATAATGCAGAACTAATAAAATCTTCGAAACTATTAATTTTTTTTTCTTTTTTTCCATCTTTATACCATTTTTTTCCTTTATCCATTCCGCCGCGTATATGTGCGATAGCATACACCATACCTCTATCAACAAGAGATAATCTTGATGCTGAAAAACTCGGGGGTATAGAGATTCCATAGGATCCATAACCATAGAGTAGTGTAGGAGAATTTTCTAAAGTACTATTTCTTTTTAAAATCGAAATAGGTATTTTTTCTCCATCTTTAGATTTTGCGAATATTCTTTTTGTAATATAATTTTTTGGATTATGACCTGAAGGTATTTCTTGTTTTTTTAAAACTATTTTCTTTTTTTCAACAAGGTTATATTCATATACCACTTGCGGTGTTGTCATTGATGAGTAGTAAATTTGAATTGTATTAGATGAGTATTCATTACCTTCATTAAAATCTAAATCATAAACCTCTTCATCAAATTTTATAATATTTTGTTTATTATTTTGTTTATTAATTGATAAAATTCTAGGAATTCCATTTTCAAGTTCTTGAACAATAATGAAATTCTCTAAACATGAAAAATCTGTTATTAGAATATCTTTTTTATGGGAAATAAATTCATACCAATTTTTTTTATCAAGAGCATTTTCATCTGTTTTCATGATTTTATAATCAGTCGCATCATTAATATTAGTTAATATTAAAAATTCAGAATTTTCTTGATCATGCTCAATACTATATTCAATACCTTTTTGCCTTTTTGTAAAAAGTATTAATTCTTTATTTTCCTTTCTTTGATCAATAATTCTCACTTCACTAGTTTCGTGATTATGGATTGATAGAATAAGGAATTTTTTATTTAAGGTTTCGCTTATACTAAGAAAATAACCTGTATCTTTTTCATTATAAATTTCATAGTCTTCATTTTCTTCAGTGCCGATATTGTGAAACCATAAGCTTGATGGTCTATGATTTTTGTCCATTTTAATAAAGTAAAAACCACTTCCATCAAGCGACCAAACCATATTACCATCTGTATTATTTACCTGATCATAAAAAATTTTGTTATTTTTAAGGTCTTTAATTTTTATAGAAAAAAACTCAGAGCCTTTTGAGTCAAAACTCCAAGATAAGAGGTTGTGATTAGGTGAGCATGAAGCAACACCCGGCTTAAAATAATCAAAACCTTTACTCTCATCATTCCAATTATGGAAAATTACCCCTTCCTCTATAGATGTATTTGTTTTGTAACGTTTTAGTATTGAATACTCTTTGCCTTTTTTAGTCTCAGAAAAATAAAACCAAGGACCATCTTTTTGAGGAAGGGATATGTCCTCTTCTTTCATTCTCCCTTTGATTTCATTATAAATAACTTCTTTTAAAGGTGATAAGTTTGATAGTTTACGATCAGTCCACTCGTTTTCTTTATCTATATAATCTCGAATTTCCTTTTTTAAGACATTTGGAGAGTGAAGAACCTCTTGCCAGTTATCATCTCTGATCCAATCATAGGGATCAACTAATTTATAACCATGCTGATTCGAGCTAACAGGAATTTTCTCTGCGCAAGGCGGAGAGTCTTTTTTAATAGAACTCATTTCTAAGAATTTTATTCAAAAACTATTGAAACTGTTTCAGCTATCATAGCTGGCCTATCTTGCCCTTCAATTTCAATACTTACTTCTGAAATTAATTGTGTTCCTCCTGCCTTAGATTGGGCCTCTAAAAGTTTAGATTTTGCTCTTACTTTTGAATTAACTGGAACCATATTTGTAAAGCGAACTTTATTTGTTCCATAGTTTATACCTCTTGTTACGCTTGATATTTTACTTATTTGAGATGTAAGCATAGGAACAAGTGAAAGTGTTAAAAATCCATGAGCAATAGTCGGCATTCCTAATTCAGATTTTGCTCTTTCAGGATCAACATGAATCCACTGATGATCACCGGTAGAGTCAGCAAAGTCATTTATTCTTTCTTGATCAATTGTAAGCCATTCGCTTACTCCAATTTCTTCACCAACACAGGCCTTTAGTTCATCAACATTTTTAAAAACTCTCATTTAATACTCTCCTTATTATAATATTTTATACTATTTTAGAATCCTTATTACCCCAATATCGATCTTTTAAAAGTCTTTTGTATAATTTTCCTGTGGGATGTCTAGGAAGTTCTTTTTCGAAATCTATTGTTTTTGGGCATTTAATGCTAGAAAGATTTTTTTTACAAAAGTTAATTATTTCTAATTCAAAATCTTCACCAACATCTTTCCAGTTTATAGGCTGAACAACAGCCTTAACTTCTTCGCCAAATTCTTCATTTGGAATACCTATGACTGCACAATCATAAACTTTTGGATGTGTGATAATTAAATCTTCAGCTTCTTGTGGATAGATATTTATACCACCTGATATTATCATAAATGCCTTTCTATCTGTAAGGTAAAGAAAATTATCTTTATCAAGTTTACCAATATCCCCAAGCGTAGACCAGGTTGATTGCTGGGGATGTTTTGATTCTAATGTTTTCTTTTCATCATTGTGATAGGTAAATTCAACATCGCTTTCAAACCATATTGTTCCCTCTGAACCGACAGGTAGCTCTTTACCTTCTTCATCGCATATATGAGGTATTCCTACTATTGGCTTTCCTACAGTTCCTTCATGAGCTAGCCATTCCTCTGAATTGCATGCGACAAATCCATTAGCTTCAGATCCTGCATAAAATTCATGAATAATATTTCCCCACCAACCAATCATCATTTTTTTTACATCAATTGGACAAGGTGCAGCTGCATGTATTGCACATTTATGAGAAGAGAGATCATATTTTGTTCGAATCTTCTCTGGTAGTTTAAACATTCTCACAAACATTGTTGGAACCCATTGGCTCATAGTAACTTTGTATTTTTCTATGAAAGATAAAGAGTGTTCTGCATCAAAGTTTTCCATAATTATATTTGTTCCACCAAGATAATTAACACCCATAGTAAATCTCAATGGAGCTGCATGATAAAGTGGAGCAGGTGATAAATAAATTGTATCAGAATTTGTCTTATATAAGGTTGTAACTATACCCATGAGTCCTTCTGATTGCTCTATAGGAATATTTTTAAGAGGAATTCTTATCCCTTTTGGTTTACCTGTTGTTCCTGAAGAGTACAACATATCTTGACCCATTTCTTCATCATTTATTGGTGTTTTAGGAAATTCTTCTATGGCTATCTCAAATGACTCCCAGCCTTCTTCTGTTCCATCAACCATTAAATGATTAAGTGTATATGTTGTCATCTTTACAAGATCTTTTGCTGTACTTGCTAAATAGCTAGATGAAATTATAAGTTTTGAGTTACAGTCGCGATGAATATATTCAACCTCTCCAGCTGTTAATCTTGATGAAATTGGAGTAAAATATAAGCCAGATCTTTGGGCGGCCCAACATATCTCTAAAAACCTTGCATTATTTTCCATGAAAAGTGAAATACCATCCCCAACTTTTAAACCTCTTGCTCTAAACAAATGGGCTATTTGATTAGATCTTTCATCAAGCTCTTTATAGGTTGTTATTTTTCCATTAGAAGCCATGATAAATGCTGCTTTATTTGGGGTATTTTTTGCATGTATATATGGGTGCATAGGATTCCTCTTTTAAATAATTAAAAATTATATATGTTTTAATACAACTTAAAAATTATTTTATTTGCAATATATTTCTGGAGAATGAAATGAACTACACCGCTATCCTATATGAAGTAGANGAAAATATTTTAACAATAACTTTAAATAGACCTGAAAAATTAAATGCATTTAACAAAGAAATGCAAGATGANTTAATCGATGCAATTGATAGNGCTAACAAAGATGATGAGGTTAAGGCTATTATTGTTACAGGAGCAGGTAGAGGTTTTTGTGCTGGAGCAGATTTGTCTGCAGGAAAAGATACTTTTAATATGGAGGCTAGGGAAGACAGAAAAGGAGCTATATCAGAGGATGGAAAAATAGACTGGTCTAANTCTGCAGTTAGAGACGGAGGTGGTCGTGTAACTCTTAAAATGTATGAATGTCTTAAACCTATAATTTCTGCATGTAATGGTCCTTCAGTGGGGGTTGGGGTTACAATGCAATTAGCGATGGATATTCGACTAGCATCTGAGCAAGCTAAGTATGGTTTTGTTTTTGCAAGAAGAGGGCTTGTACCCGAGGCATGTTCATCATGGTTTTTNCCAAGAATTGTTGGAATTTCAAAAGCATTGGANTGGATTTATTCTGGTAAGGTTTTTGATCCAAAAGAAGCTTTAGAAGGTGGATTAATTCGTTCAATCCATGCTCAAGAAGATTTAATTCCAGTAGCTAGACAAATTGCTCGTGAAATAATTGATAACACCGCNCCTGTTTCTATAGCATTATCAAGACAAATGATATTAAGAATGGCAGGGGCTAAGCATCCAATGGATGCTCATAAAATTGATAGCAGAGGGATTTTTGCTAGAGGAAGAATGTCNGATGCTAAAGAGGGTGTNGAGTCATTTCTTGAAAAAAGATCTGCTGAATTTAANGACAGCGTTAGTAATGATTTACCTGAGTATTACCCGTGGTGGGATGAAGAAGAGTATTCATAAATTATTTTGGAGATTTTATTTTCCAAATATTAGTCTTGATACTTAAAATTGTTAAAAACGCAATTCCTACAATTGAAGAAGTAAGAATATTGGCTCTTAATCCATAATTCTCTATAATATTTCCTGATATAATTGCTCCAATAGGACCAGAAGTCATGAATGCAAGNGTATAAACNGATAACATTCTTCCTCTGTGACTTTCTTTTGCAAAGGTTTGAGTNATTGTTCTTCCCATTGCAATAACTATCCCAGCGCCTCCTCCCCATAAGAAAATTATCATACAAAGTCCATAGAATGGCATATTAAANTATAAGGANGCCAAAATCGGNATNCCACTGCTCATTGCTATCATAAGNGCTGTTCCCCAGTTTTTTAGATTTTTATTTAATGCAAGAATACTATTTGAAAAAAAAGTTCCTAACCAGAAGCANGTNGAAACAGTTGCAAAGCCTGATGCTCCNAGACCGTATCTCTCAGTTGTTATATAAGGAAGNGTTACTAAATTATTTCCCATAAAACATAATCCAACCATTATCATTGAGATTGAAACTGGAAAAATTTCTTTTGACTTTCTAACCTCTACAAATGCTTCAGTAATCTCATCTTTAATTTTTCGTATATCAAGGGATTGTTTTNTAATTTTTGGCTTAGGAAGTTTAAGGGCATAATANCATCCAATTANCAAAGAGACACCTTGAGCGNTNATTAATGGNATAACCCCAACNCTATCNGCAAGACCACCAACAACCATTCCAGTAAGTTGAAATCCAAATTGAGTAAGCATTGCTATAACAACTGTTTTTTGAATTTCACCTTCTGATATTGTAGTAAGGAGTGCNTCNCTTGAGGGGATAACAAAAGCAGATATACTNCCCATTGCTAANCCATAAATAATCATTACTTGAAAGCTTAAAAAACCAAACTGTATTGAAAATAAAATCAATAATAATGGAAATGTAGCTAAAAAATGAACNATAGCTANAAGAATACGTGTATCAGTTTTGTCAGCTATTNTTCCGCCAAGTACAATTAAAAATATTGATGGTGCTAGTAAAGATACTTGAGCTAAACCATAATTAGATGGTGTTACNCCGAGCATTAATATTAAAATNGTAGGAAATAAAACCATNTGAAGGCCATTCACAAAATACCATGATGCTTGACCAGTCATATAAAATAAAAGATTTTTTAATGATGATTTTTTCATAATTTATTAGTTAGACTCTTTTTTGTGCCTCACTAATCACTTTATTNATAACTGNTGTCAAACCATTTGATCTTTGTTGNGAAATATTTTCCTTNAGATTTAATTTTTTTAACTCATTNTCATAATTTATTTTTAAAATATCTGAGGGTGCTTTTCNTGAAAAAATTGAAATAATAATTGTTAAAAGACCTTTTACCAAAAAAGANTCTGAATCTGCCTTNAANTCTAAGATAGTTTTTTCTTTAATTTGTTCNTCTTTTATTACTAACCAAACTTGACTAGCGCATCCATCCACTTTGTTTTGTTTGTTATAGTCATTCTCAGACAGAGGNTCTAATGACTTTCCTAAGTCAATTATATATTTATATCGGTCTTCCCAGTCCTCAATAAATTCAAAATCCTCAACAATTGTTTCTAAGTTCATTAAATATCCTATTTAAGATTTCTTAACTTTTATTTATCTGCAATTTTGACAAGCATTTTGCCAAAGTTTTGACCTCTAAATAACTTCAAGAAAGCACTGGGGGCTGACTCTATTCCTTCGTCAATTGTTTCTTTCCATTGCATTTTTCCTGATTCAATCCAGGATTTCATATCTGATAAAAATTTTTCAGATAAGTCTGAATGATTGGATACTATAAAACCNTCAATTTTCAAAGACTTTGCAATTGCTGCCATTAAATTNTTGGGACCTGGCCTTGGNGAAGTATCGTTATATTGTTCNATCATACCNCACAAAGCTATTCTTCCTTGTGGNCTCATTATGCTCAATGCTGCCTCTAAATGTGATCCGCCAACGTTTTCAAAATACACATCAACACCTTCAGGACATGTATTGTGGAANGATTTAATAAGATGTTCAGACGTTTTATAGTTGATGGCTTTGGTTATACCTAAATCTTTTTCAAGGAATAAACATTTTTCATCTGACCCAGCNGTTCCGTAAACTTCACAACCTTTTGCCACTGCTATTTGTGAAGCTACTGTCCCTACTGCTCCTGCAGCAGCAGAAATCATAACCTTATCTCCCTCTTTCAGTTCACCAATTCTTANTAAACCAACATACGCTGTCATTCCAGGCATACCAAGTGTACCCAAATAGGCTTGAAGAGGGCCTATATCAGGATTTATTTTTTTTANAAATTTTCCTTCAGTAGTAAAATATTCTCTCCANCCAAAGTTAGAATTAACAAAATCACCTTCTTTATATTCTGAATTTTTTGATTGAATAACAACTCCAATAGCGCCCCCTTCAAGAGTTTTTCCTAATTCAAAAGGAGGAACATAACTTTTTCTATCAATCATCCTACCTCTCATATAAGGATCAACTGACATCCATAAGTTTTTTATTAGTACTTCATTTTCTGAAACTTCATTTACTATCACCTCTTTGANAAGAAAATTTTCTTCTGATGGTTCGCCATTAGGTCTTGAAATTAAATGTATTTCTTTACTTTTCACTATACTCATATTTGATCTCACTATAGTTTTTATTTATATAAACTGCCATGTAATATGTTTTTAGTCTATTAGGATACTAATCTTTAAGTTGTCCATANGGTTTAAGCAAGCTATGAATTATATCGGATATAAAAATGAAAATTGTTGTTGCACAGTTAAATAATATTGTTGGAGATGTTCAAGGTAATGTTGATAAGGCTATTAGAGNTTTATCTGATGAAAAAACAATTAAATCTGATTTGGTGGTTTTTTCTGAGTTATTTATCTCAGGGTACCCTCCTGAAGATCTTGTTTTAAAGAATTCATTNTTGGATGCTTGTTATACAGGGCTAAATTCAATAGTAGATTTTTCAAAAATAAATAATAAATCATTAATTATTGGACTACCTTTAATTGAAAATAATAATATTTATAATTGCTCTGCATTAATTGATAACGGAAGTATTATTGGGTTTAGTAAGAAGCAAAACCTTCCNAATTATAGTGTTTTTGACGAGAAACGAGTTTTTTCTCCTGGTNAAAATTCNGAAGTTTTTGATTTCCGTAATATTCGAATTGGTATGCCAATATGCGAGGATATCTGGANCAGAAAAGTTTGTGAAGATTTAAAAAAAGATGGTGCTGATATCATAATTACACCAAATGGATCACCTTTTGACAGATATAAAAAAAATTTAAGATTAGAGACTGCAATTGAACGTGTAAAAGAAATAGGAATTCCATTGGTATACGCAAATCAAATTGGAGGACAGGATGAATTGGTTTTTGATGGATCAAGTTTTGCAATTAATTCAGATCAATCAATTGTCTCTCAAGCACCTGCTTGGAAAGAGTCTTTTTTAGAGNTTGATTTTCNNAAAGATAAAGGNTTGAGTTCAAGTAATCCGNTCAGAATAAATCAAAGTAATGAATTGACTGATATTTATTCTGCAATGGTTTTGGGATTAAAAGATTATGTAAATAAGAATAATTTTCCTGGAATTATATTAGGTTTGTCTGGAGGTATTGACTCAGCTCTATGTGCTGCAATTGCTGTAGANGCTCTTGGATCAGATAGAGTTTCATGTTTTATGCTTCCTTTTAGATATACTTCTGATCAGAGNTTTATAGATGCCAAAGGGTGTGCAAAAAATTTAAATATTAACTTAGGCAGTTTAAATATAGAAGATTCATTTAATAGTCTTGAAGATGTATTAACCCCATTTTTTAAAGGTCTTCCAAAAGATGTAACTGAAGAAAATCTTCAGTCTAGGATTCGTGGCGTNTTATTAATGGCTCTATCAAATAAAGGCGGAGACATGGTAGTGACAACAGGAAATAAGTCAGAGGTTTCAGTGGGTTATGCAACTTTGTATGGTGATATGAATGGTGGTTATAATCCTATAAAAGATATTTANAAGACCGAAGTTTATGAGCTTGCAAGATGGAGAAATTCTAATTTACCNTTAGGTGCATTAGGTCCAGCAGGAGAGGTAATTCCTTTGTCTATAATTGAAAAAGAACCCACTGCTGAGTTAAGGGATAATCAAAAAGACCAAGATTCTTTNCCGCCNTATAATGAGTTAGATGATATTCTNGAATCTTTNATTGATTACGAGATGAGTGTTTCTGATATTGTGAAGAAAGGTCATGAAAAATCTTTAGTAAAAAAAATAGAAAATCTTTTNTANGTTTCAGAATATAAAAGAAGACAATCAGCNCCAGGTGTTAGAGTAAGTCAGAAAAATTTTGGAAGAGACAGAAGGTATCCTATTACCAATTTATTTAGAGATGAAAATTGACAAAAAAAATTATAACAAGGTTTGCTCCNAGTCCAACAGGTTTATTGCACGTAGGNAATATTCGTACAGCTCTTTTTAATTACCTNTTCTCTTTAAAAGATTCAGGGAAATTTATTTTAAGAATAGATGACACTGATTTAGAAAGNAGTACTGAAGAATTTTCTGATCAAATTTTAAAAGACCTAGATTGGCTTGGTATAAAAATAGATGAAATATTNAAACAGTCTGAAAGATTAGAAATCTATAATAAATATTTTCAAAAATTGATTGATAATAATTACGTCTATAAGTGTTATGAATCAGCCGAAGAGTTAGATTCTAAGAGAAAGAGACTAGTTGCTCGAAGAATGCCACCTGTTTATGATAGGGCCTCTCTTTTTTTATCAAAAGAAGAAATTGAGAAATACATAGAAGAAGGTAGAAAACCATATTGGAGATTCAAGCTTTCTGGAAAAAGAACAAATTTTAACGACCTAATCCGTGGCGAGGTTTCAGTAGACACATCGGCCCAATCAGACCCTGTGATTGTTAGAGAGGATGGAGGTTTTCTTTACAATCTTCCGAGTGTTATTGACGATATTGAGATGGGTGTAACAAATATTATTCGTGGTGAAGATCATGTTACAAATTCAGGTATACAAGTTGAAATGTTTAAATGCTTTGAAAAAGAACATCCGATATTTGGTCATCATCCTCTCTTAGTAGATGAAAATGGAGATCCTTTTTCTAAAAGAAACTCTGCAGCATCAATTAAAGGTTTAATGGAAGAAAATTATGAGCCAATGGCAATAAATTCATTAAATACATCCATAGGAACATCTTTAGAAATTAATACATTTAAGTCTTTAAATGATATTGCTAGTGAAATAGATCTTACTAAAATTGCTAGAGCTCCTGCTCGTTTTAGCATGAATCAACTCTCAAGGTTAAATTCTGATATCTTGAGCATGCTTGATATTGAAACAGTTTCAGAAAGATTAGAATCTAACGATATAATATTCGATGAAGCAATTTGGGATGTTATAAAATCAAATATAAAAAATATAAATGAGTATAAGGAATGGTATGAAATCATAAATGGATCGATAAATGTAGAAAATTTAGACCAAGATTTTATTAATTTAGCTGAGAGTCTTTTGCCGCCTGAGCCTTGGGGGGATAGCACTTGGGGGGATTGGATTTCCTTGATAAAGGAATCCTCAGATAAAAAAGGTAAAGATTTATTTTTACCTTTAAGAATAGCAATTACAGGGTTAAGTGATGGCCCAGAATTAAAAAACATTATTTTATTAATGGGTTATGATAAAATGAGAAATCGACTTTTGGGGAGTTAATTGATTAAAGAAAAAATATATCTATTTGATACAACTCTTCGAGATGGCCAACAAACGCAAGGCGTGGATTTTAGTGTTGATGATAAAGTCGCTATTGCAAAAGCTTTGGATGATTTAGGACTTGATTATATTGAGGGAGGTTGGCCGGGGGCTAATCCTACTGATACTAGTTTTTTTGAAACTAGGCCAAAATTTAAAAATTCAAAATTTACCGCTTTTGGAATGACAAAGCGCTCTGGTCGTTCAGCAGACAATGATCCTCAGCTTAGAGCCTTAATTGATTCTGGAGCTGATAGTATTTGTTTGGTTGCCAAAACCTGGGACTATCATGTTGATGTTGCTCTTGGTATTTCTCTTGATGAAAATTTACTCTCTATAAAAGATTCTGTGAATTCAGTTCGGAATAATAAAATTGAACCTCTAATTGATTGTGAACATTTTTTTGACGGATTTAAGGCTAACCCTGATTTTTCATTATCATGTATTGATGCTGCTTTAAGTGCACAGGCTAAATGGGTCGTTTTATGTGATACTAATGGCGGTACATTACCAAATGAAATTTTTGATATAGTAAGTAAGGTTTCAGAGAAATTTTCTGGAGAAAATATTGGTATTCACTGTCATAATGATACAGAAAATGCTGTTGCTAATTCTCTTGCTGCAATAGATGCTGGTGCCCGGCAAATTCAAGGAACCTTAAATGGCTTAGGAGAGAGATGCGGTAATGCTAATCTCATATCCTTAATACCCACTTTGTTGTTAAAAGATATTTATTCTAAAAAATACGATATATCTATTTCAAAAAAGGATTTAAAAAGTCTTAAAAATATTTCTCTTCTTTTAGATGGAATTTTAAATCGCCAGCCAAATAAACATCAACCGTATGTAGGTGATAATGCTTTTGCGCATAAAGGCGGGCTTCATGTCTCTGCAGTAATGAAAGATCCGTCCACTTATGAACATGAGAATCCTGAAGAAGTTGGTAATACAAGAAAGATTCTGGTTTCCAATCAAGCTGGAAAGTCTAACCTTCTATCTAGATTATCATCTGTTGGAATAGAAATTAAGAATAATGATGAAAGGTTAAATGAGCTTCTTGAGGTTGTTAAAGAAAAAGAATTTAGAGGTTATTCTTATGATGGTGCAGGAGCATCTTTTGAATTATTAGCAAAAAATATCCTTGATAAGGTTCCAAATTTTTTTAGTGTTTCTGATTATGAGATTTCTATAAAAAAACAAAACTCTAATAATAAATCAAATTTAACATCCGAGGCATTTGTGAAAGTTAGCGTTGAGGGAAGGGAGATAAAATCTAATGGAAAAGGAAATGGACCAGTTAATGCTCTAGACAAAGCCTTAAGGGGTGATTTAGGAATTTATGATGATTATTTAAAGGACTTAGTCTTGGTTGATTACAAGGTTAGAATATTAAATGGAGGAACTGAAGCGATTACAAGAGTAGTAATTGAAAGTATAGATAAAGATGGAAGCAGTTGGTTTACTGTAGGTGTCAGCCCTAATATTGTTGAGGCCTCATTAAAGGCTTTAATGGATTCTATCCAATACAAGCTTATCAAAGATGACGCCCCTTTGCCTAAGAAATGTTGAAACTAGGGTGATTTGATAGCTCGTTAAGGTTTTTTACTACAAATAAATTCTTTAAACTTGAGTGATTAAGATTTTCATCACCTTTGGATCGGATAAGACCGCTTTTCTTCATATGCTCAAGCATTTGAATAAATGGATCCCAGAAATTATTAATATTAATTAGAAAAATAGGTTTTTTATGCTCTCCCAAAGCAGCTCCAGAGATAACATCTGTAACTTCATCTAGGGTTCCAACCCCACCAGGGAGGGCTACAAAAATATCTGAAATTTTAATCATCTTTTCTTTTCTTTCAGCTAGAGTCTTTGTTTTTACTATTTCATCAGATTTTGAGAAAATTATATTAGGTTTATCGAGATATTCAGGGATTATAGAAATAACTTTTACTTTATGTTTAAGTGCCGATTTAGCGGCAATACCCATTAAGCCAAGGGATCCGCCACCATAAAGGAATGAATATTTCTTTTTGGCTAAAATTTCTCCAAACTCTACAGCATTTTTTGAAAAAAATGGATCATTACCATCTAATGAGGCACAAAATAAACAAACTGTTTTCATACTTCTTATTTGGCTGATTCTATAATTTTGAAAAACCTTTTCTCTAAATGTTCTTTATTGTTCTTTATATAAATTGGTAAGGCTAATAATGTAGGTATTAAAAATAATGTTAATAAACTTGAAAAACCTAATCCCCAAATAACGGCCGTTGAAAAAGGAACCCACCAAGCAGACATTAATCCTCCAAACTCAATACTTCTTCCAAACCAGTCTATCGTTATTTGAAGCGCAACTGGAGTTAGCCCTATCATTGTTGTTGCAGTGGTTAATACTATAGGTCTAAGCCTTTGTGCTGCAGAATGGATAATCGTTTCGATAGGATCAACCTCATCATCTTTTAGCCTATTATATGTGTCTATAAGAACAATTGAGTTATTAACGATAATACCAGCTAATGAGACTATACCTAATCCGCTCATTATAACTGAAAAAACCTGGCCTGTTATTAAAAGACCTGTTAAGGCTCCAACAGTCGATAAAACAACAGTTGATAGGGTTATCGCAGCTTGATAAAAACTATTAAATTGTGTCAGGAGTATTACAAACATTAAAAATAACGCACCTAACATTGCTCTTCCAAGAAATGCTGCGGACTCTTCACCATCCTCATTCGTTCCAGCGAATTTAATATTTACCTGATTAGAAAAATTTTGACTTTTAATCCAATCACTAATTTCTAAATTTTTATCAAAGGGTAATATTTTTTTGCCAGTTGCCGGATCAATAGAAGTATTAGCTCTTATCTTTAAAATTCTACTTCCATTCTCTCTATCGATAGAAGAAACTCTTTGCTGAGGAATTCTTTTGACAAAATTTGATAATGGGACAGCTCCGTCAGGAGTTGGAATTCTAAGTTGATCAAATTGTTCTAACTGACGATATTCTTTTGGAAAACGAACTCTAATATCAACCTCGTCCTCTGAATCATCAGGTCTATATTTATCCACTAAGATTCCATTTGTAACAAGCTGAACTATTGCCCCAATAATTGAAACATCAACACCGTATTTGCCTGCCAATTCTCTATCAACTTCAATAACCCATTCAATACCTGGAAGTGATCTAGTATCATCAACCTCAATTACTCCATCCATTGCTTTTAATTTATTTGATACTTTTTCAGTTACTTTTGTAAGTTCACTATTATTTAAAGAGGTAAGCTCTAATTGAATATCTTTTCCAGATTCAGGTTTTCTTTCAATCTTGTAGGCTTCAACAAAAATACCAGGGATGGAAGAAGTTTTTTTAAGAATCTCTTCACGTAGAATATCAGCATGTCTTCTCTCGTGTACAGGATTCAACTCAATCATCATCATAGCGATTTCATCACTTCTACTTTCGGAATCATTCATAATCATTTGATCCACAGATCCACCACCTATTATTGAAGAGGCAGTTTTAATTCCTTTTACAGATCTAACTGTATCTTCAACCTCTAGGGCTAATGATAGTTTTTGTGAGGGTGATAAATTACCTCTGGCAATAACATGGACAGTCATTTGGTTTGTATCACCTTCAACTGAATAACGTGCTCCAGCATTAAAATTCGCATACAAATTGAAAAGAATTACGACAATTATTAGTGAAGAAACTATTGTTACTATTGGTGCTTTAATAAGCTTGCTTAATATTTTTACATAGGCTCTAGTATATCCAGTGAGCTTGTTGATATCAAAATTTTCATTTAGACGTGTGATATTAGTTTTTTCAGTTTTTCCGAATAAAGAGCCCATCACAGGTATAAATATTAAAGCAGAAAATAATGATGAAATTAAAACAAGGCTTACCATAAACGGCATCCATTTCATAAATTCTCCCGAGACGCCTGGCCATAATATTAGAGGAAGAAATGCTGCTAATGTAGTGGCTGTAGATGATACAATTGGCCAAAGCATTCTTTTATAAGATTGGGTGTAAGCATCAAGCCTATTTAAACCTTCAGCCATTTTTCTATCAGCGTATTCAACCATAACAATAGAGCCATCAACTAAAAGCCCAACGGACACTAAAAGCCCAAACATAACCATCATATTAATGTATCCGCCCGTTGCTCCCAATATTGTAATTGCAAGAAGAAATGAAGTTGGAATTGAGATACCCACCATTAATGCAGATCTTATTCCTAAGGCGGCAATAACAAGAATCATTACAGATACAATAGCGTTGATAACAGCAGCTTGAAGAGAGTTTAACATTTCTAAAATGTAGTCGGAGTTATCGCTTGTAAAATCTATTTTAATATTTTCTGACAAACTATTTGTATATTTTTCAGATTCTTCTCTTACTATTTTATTTATTTCTAAAACATTTTCACCTATTCTTTTTTTTACCTGAAGAGCCACTGCAGGTTTCCCATTAACTCGAGCATATGACTCAGTGTCTTTGTATGTTTTTCTAATTTCGGCTACATCTCCAAGAGTAACGGTTCCTTCACCTGAAGAAAATATAACTAGATTATATACATCCTGAGCACTTTCATAAACCGCAGGAACTTTAATAGAGAATTTACCTTGACCTTTATCAATTGAGCCAGCTGCGACTAATCGATTATTTCCAGTTATAGATTTAATTAAATCCATTAGTGATATGTTGTAATTTTCTAATTTAGATGGACTAACTAGTATCTCCATCAGATCTTCTCTATCTCCTGTAATTGGAGCTTCTAAGACACCAGGTATCGCTTCAATTTTTGTCTGAAGTCTTTTTGCGTGGTAAAAAAGTGTTCTATCGGGTATATCCCCTGAAAGAGATATTACTAATGTAGGCATTTCAGCCATATTAAACTCTAAAACTACTGGCTCTTCGGCATCAGAGGGAAGTTTTGATTTAACCATATCAACCTTTTCTCTTACATCCCCAAGAGCCTTATCTTTATCAAATTTAATATCAAACTCTAGTAGAACAGAACCAAACCCATTAACTGCTGTTGCCATCATATCCTCAAGGCCTTCAATCGTTTTTAATTGATTTTCAAGAGGCTTTACTATTAATCGTTCTGCATCCTCAGGTGAAATACCTTGGTGAGCAACACCAATATAAATAAATGGAATATCGATATCTGGCTCGGCATCTTTAGCTATATTTATATATGTTAGGAGACCAATTGAAATAACTATAAGCATTAAGAAAACAACGGTTCTTCTTGCAGCCATTATGTAGTCAATAATATTAATCAATTTAAGATTCCTCTAATTTATAATTTACTGTTTGATTTTCCATTACAAATTCTTGACCAACTGTAATTATTGTTACTTTATTAGGAAGTCCTGTAACCCAGACTAATTCACCTTTGTCTCCAACTATTTCAACACCAGAAAAAATAACTTTATTATTATTATCTATATGCCTTATTCCAATCTTTCCATCTTGATCTAAAGTTAATGAAGAGGGAGGAATCAAATGAGCAAGAACTTTTTGAGTCGGTAGAAATAGCTCAGCCGTAATACCATCTTTAATTTTAAAATCAGCATTCTCAATTTTTACCTCGACTCTAAATGTTCTAGTTTTTTTGTCAGCAGTTTTAGAAATATAACTCACTAGACCCTCTAATTTCTCTCCTGTTGATAAAATTGTTTGGGCCATTACTCCAGTTTTTACTTTTTTAATCTCTTGCTCAGATATTTGACCTGTTACTAAAATAGGATTGTAGTCGATGATTTGCCCGCATGGCATCCCTATTGCAAGAAAGTCACCTATTTCGGATAAATTATCATTAAAAAAACCATTAAAAGGTGCCCTAATATTAATATTCTCCAGTTCTTTTTGCATTTGAATAACTAAAGCTTTTGACGCATCGAAGGCTGCTTTAGATCCGGCAGCTTTTGTTTGCGATCTATAACCTTTTTCGACTAAAACTTTTGATGCTTCCCACTCAAGTTCTTTCTGTCTCATAAGGGCTTCTGCTTCATCTAGTTTGGCCTTCCTAGAATCTACGGATAGTTTACAGATAATTTGTCCTTTTTTAACTTGATCTCCTTTATTAGATAAAATGTTTTCAACTATTCCATTTGTCTCAGAGGAAATAAGTACACTTCTATTAGCCTCAGTTCTACCTTGAATTGCAACTGATGAAAGTCTTAGCTCTGAAGAAAATTGTTTTGCTTTGACGTTAATTATATTTTTTTCACTATCTATTGCTATAGATATTTCAGTATTATTTTTAGGGTCACTAAAAAAGAAACCAGATAACATCCATACCACTAAAAGTGATAAAACTATCATTGCTGTTTTGGTTGTTTTATTCATGATTCCCGTTACTAAATAAGTTTACATATGTGTATGAGTAATAAAAAAGATGACGCATCCGTCATTTTTAAGAAACATATAAATTAATTAACAAGGTATTACAAGGATTTTAATGTTTTTTTTAAAAAAATAAAAAAAATTCATTTTGGGGTTTGATTATAATACTTATGACTGCTAATAATTCGTGCTGTTAATCTTTTTTGGGAAATAATAAGAAGTTTAGCACAGGGGTTTATAATAATTATTAAATTAGTTACTAGGGGTTTTATTTTAATAGATTTGTAATTTATGTTTTATGATTGTTATAGTTCAAGACTATTTCTTAGACGTACAAAATAAATATTTTAGAGAGGACTAAAATGACTTTAAATTTTCGTTTTACAAAAACAGCTCTGTTGTCTTTTTTACCAGTATTAGGTCTGGTTTTAATTTCAACTTTGCCTTTGAAAGCTCAAAAAGAGGTTGATCCAACAGTTCAGTTAGATCCTGTTAAATCACTTTTTGCTCAATCAAATAAATCTGGAAAAGAGGTTCAATCAGAAATTGATGCTATTGATGACTCTACAAATACAATTGTTCAAGAATTCAGACAGAACTTTCAACAATTAAAAGATTTAACTCTTTACAATGATCAGCTTGCCATTCTAATTGATCGTCAAGAAAGAAAGATGGTTAGAGTTGAGAAAGATATCGCAAGTATAAGCAGTCTAACAAGATCTGTAATGCCTTTAATGTTTAAAATGATTGATGCGCTAGATAACTTTGTGGAGCTTGATGTTCCATTTCTAATAAATGAAAGGCGTCAAAGAGTTGCTGGTTTAAGAAATTTAATGAATAATCCCGATGCATCTCCTGCTGAAAAATATCGTAAAATTTCTGAAGCTTATGAAATTGAAAATGAATATGGTAGGACTATTGAAGCTTACACTGGAAAAGTGAGCCCCGATGATGATAGGACTGTTAATTTTTTAAGAATTGGAAGAAACTCTTATATCTATCAAACACTCGATGGCGACGAAGCTGCCGTATGGAGTCGTAAGTTAGGTGACTGGAAAAAATTAGGAGGTTCTTACAGAACTCCAATCCAAATGGGTATTCGTATAGCTAATGAACAAGCGGCACCAGATTTAATGGTTGTACCTCTTGAAGTAACTTCAGAGTAAAGGTAAGAAAATGAAAAAATTAATTAAAAATTCTTGTAAGTTTGGTCTTGTATTTTTAGCAATTTTTGCTTTATCAGCATCACCTCTTAAAGCAAAAGATGACGAAGTTGAGATTCCTAAGGAAATTACTTCATTGAATGAACTTTTAATGAAAGTGCAAGAAGAAGCATTATATGATAGCGAAGAAAATAGAGCTAGAGTTGCAAAATTCATGGCTGAGCAAAGTACTCAAAATCAAGTTCTTCAAAAAACTTTAGCTGATTTAAAAGTTCAAGAAGATAGAGCTGTTATTCTAGAAAGAACATTTGATGAGAATGATGTTAAATTAAGCGAACTTGAAGACCTTAAGGCTGAAAGGCTTGGTGCTTTTGGTGAACTATTTGGTGTTGTTAGAGGTACTGCCAGTGAAATGGGGGCGCAAATTAAAGAATCAATTATTAGTGGTGAACTTCAAGGACGTTCAGGCACATTAGTTGATTTAGCTAAATCAAAAGCTCTTCCCTCTAATGAAGAACTAGAAATGTTATGGTATTATTTGCTTGAAGAAATGAATGCTCAAGGTGAGGTTAAGCATTTTACAGGAACTATTGTTGATACAGACGGTAACTTTTCAGAAGAAGAGGTTATTCGTGTTGGTCCTTGGACTGCCTTTGATAGAAAAGGAAATTTCTTAGGGTATTTGCCTGATGATGAAAGGTATCGAGTTCTTGGTCGTCAACCACAAGCAAGATTTTTAGACTTAGGTGATAATATAGTGGACGGTGATGCAGGTGAAATAGTTAAAGGCGCTATCGACCCTTCACGAGGTGCTATCTTAAGTTTGTTAATTCAAACACCTGGTCTGTCTGAACGTATTGGTCAAGGTGGAGTTGTTGGTTATATAATCTTAGCTCTTTTAGCTGTTGGATTAGTATTATCAATCGAAAGAATTTTTAGGCTTACACTTACAGCTAGAGCTGTAAGCGCTCAATCAAAAGATGTTGATAATCCTAGCGATAATAATCCGCTTGGAAGGGTCTTAGGCGCATATCATTCTAATAAATCTGCAGACGTAGAAACTTTAGAACTCAAACTGGATGATGCGATTTTAAAAGAATTACCTTCATTAGAAAGAGGTATTAATTTCATTAAATTATTATCTTCTGTTGCCCCTTTACTTGGTCTTTTAGGTACTGTTACGGGTATGATTGTTACTTTCCAAGCAATAACTTTATTCGGTACAGGGGATCCTAAGTTAATGGCTGGTGGTATTTCTCAAGCATTGGTTACAACTGTTCTCGGTTTAACAGCTGCTATTCCTCTTGTTTTATTGCATTCAGTTGCTCAAACAAGAAGTAGATCAATTCAGCAGGTTCTTGACGAACAAAGTGCTGGTTTGATTGCGGCTAGAGCAGAATCTAAGTAATATAGTTAGTTTGAATTTGAGGACTTAAATGGGTGACTTCCTTTTAAAATTAATTAGACCAGACCTTGCTTTTAGTAGTGTTAGAGATTTCTTAGAGCTTGGTGGAGATGTTTTATTAGCTTTAATGCTGGCAACATTTGTTATGTGGATACTAATAATTGAACGTTATTGGCATTTTGCAACTGCTCATAAGACTCTTGCATCAACAACAATTGACTCATGGAATAAAAGAACTGATCATGACTCATGGTTTGCAAGAAGAATTAGAGAAAAACTCATAAGTGAGGTTAAGCAGTCCAGTGAAAGAGGTTTAATATATATTAAAACTCTTGTTGCAGCAGCTCCTTTACTTGGTCTACTGGGAACTGTAACAGGTATGGTCGAGGTTTTCGATGTTATGGCAATAACTGGATCTTCAAATGCTAGGGCTATGGCAGCAGGTATTTCTAAAGCAACATTACCAACAATGGCTGGAATGGTTACATCGCTTTCTGGAATATTTTTTATAGCTCAAATTGAATCTAAAACGCGAAAAGCTATTGCAAATGTTGAGGATGAGTTACCTCTATCATAAAGTGTAAAAGGATAAGGAGAATATAATGAGACGTAGAGTAAGAGTTGAAGAAGAGAGTGAAATAAATATTACACCACTACTCGATATTGTTTTCATAATGCTTATATTTTTCATTGTTACTGCAACATTTGTTAAAGAATCAGGAATTGATGTAACTAGACCAGACTCCGAAACAGCGCAGCAGCAAAATAGAGTTGGTATTTTAATTGCAATAAGCGATAAAAATGAAATCTGGATTAATAGAAGAATGGTCGATATGGATGCTGTTCAAGCTAATGTTGAAAAGCTTCATGCTGAAAATCCTCAAGGTGGAGCTGTTATTCAAGCTGATGAGAAATCTGAGGTAGGTTTAATGGTTCAAGTTATTGATGCTGTAAGATTAGCCGGTGTTGAGCAATATTCAATTGCTGCTTCTGAAAAGTAGGGTATAAAATTGTCTGAACTTATAAATAAAATAAAAACACAAATAGAAGGTCTTCTTAATCTAAAAGTCGGCGGGCTAACAATTAAAGACTCTTTAAGCCAGATTGATAGTAGAGCTTCAGCAATACCTATTGCAGCAGTTATAACAGTTTTTTTATTTTTAGTAATGCAGGCTTTGGTAACGAGTAACGAGTTTGATCTTGGTGAAGAGGGTGCAAGTATTAATATAAGCTTTCTAAGACAGCTTCAAGATACTGAAACTCAAACTGCAAAAAAGAAACCAAATCGTCCAGAGCAAGAGCAAGAACCAGATCCTCCTGAAATGGATATTCCAGAAACTCCTAGACCTGAAATGAACTCAGAAAGTGTCTCTACTCCAGATTTTGGCGGTCCACAATTTGGTGCATTTTCAGCATCAACTGACGCTGATGTTTTACCTATAGTTAAAGTACCACCTCAATATCCCAGAAGAGCTACCCAAAGAGGAATAGAGGGTTGGGTTTTGGTTGAGTTTACCATCACTGAAACCGGGGCTGTTGTTAATCCAATGGTTATTGACGCTGATCCTCCAGGAATTTTTAATAGATCTGCTCTAAGAACTATTGTTAAATGGAAATATAAACCTAGGATTGTTGGCGGTAAAGCAGTTCCAAGGTCCGGTGTGCAACATTTAATTACTTATGAATTAGAGGATGCAAGGTAACTATGGATAAGATTTCAAGAAAATTTATATATTTTATTTTAATACTTTCTCTGGCTTTACCAGTTTCAGTGATTTTTGAAGCAATTTCTTTAAATGAAGTTTATGCGGCAAAAAAAGAAAGAAAAAAACCACCTAAGGCTAGACGTACACAAACTATGTCAAAGAAAGTCGGGGCTGATTTTATTAAAGCCCAAGAAGCCCTTGGTGAGGAACAAGCAGATAAAGCCCTTAGCATATTAAATAATTTATTAAGAAATCAAGATTTAAGAGATTTCGAGAAAGCAACAATTGTCCGCTTAAAGGGTTATGTATATGCTGAAAAGGAAGATTACCCTCAATCAATGAAATTTCTCAAAGAGGCTCTTTCCTATAATGCTCTAGAGCCACAAGCACAGCTTGATTTACAATTCGGCATAGCTCAGCTTTATCTAGCTGTTGATCAGTGGGACAAAGGCNTAAGTGAACTTCTTGAATGGTTCGACAATGCCGAAGCTATGGGTAATCCCCCTGGGCCTTCTGCTCATGCACTTTTAGCCCAAATATATTTATATTTCGCCTCTGAAACAGAAAAAGATTCTCCTGAAGAGANAGCTTTCTATAAAAAAGCTGAACCTCATGCTGAGATAGCTGTTTTACAGGCTGCTGAGCCAAGAGAAAATTGGTATCAAATATATTTATCTGTTCTTCTCTTTGATGATAGATATGAGGAATCAGTCCCTCTTTTAGAAGCTATGGTATACAGGTTTCCTGATAAAAAAACTTATCATAGGCAACTTGCAGCCCTATATGCTGAATTAAAACGTGAAGATGATTCATTTCAAATACAGCAAATTATGTATTCAAAGGATATGCTTGAAAAGCATNGTGAACTTTTGCGTTTGGCTCAATTATANCTTTATTATGAGGTTCCATATAAAGCCGCTGTAATTCTAGAGAGAGAGCTTGAGGCNGAGAGAATTAAAGATGAAGAGAAAAATTGGGAACAATTAGCTAATGCTTGGTTATCTGCTCGTGAATGGACAAAAGCTATTCCNCCTCTTACAAAAGCCGCTGAGATGTCAGAGGACGGAGGTCTTTTTCTTCGTTTAGGTCAGACATATATGCAGGAAGAAGATTGGAAAAATGCTGAAAAGTATATTCGCTATGCAATTAAAAAAGGTGACCTTGAGAATCCAGGTAGAGCTTGGCTTTTATTGGGTATNACTAGNAATAAAAAAGGTATTAAGTTTGAAAACTCTGCTTTATTTGCCTTCAAGCGATCTACTGGATATGAAGATATGGAAGCTGATGCTAGAAGATGGGTTAAGGTAATTGAAACTAAACAAGCAAGAAGAGAGGCTGATAGATTGGCTGCTGAAGCAGCTGAAGCAGAACTTGCTGATGATACAATATATTTTAACTAATTATATTATAGCATCTAAATGTTTAATAATTGGTCTACCTTCAATACANTCTCCTAATTTAGGTCCAGCAGCCCTAAAGTGATCACTTTTTCCATGCAAATCGACACTTTCTTGATCAATATAATGTTCCATGACTATATATGTTAATGGCTCATCTCTGTCCTTGGAGATTTGATAAAAAATATTTCCTTTTTCCTTTTCTCTAACTTCTTTTGATAGATTGATAAAGGTTTCTTCAAATAAATCTTCTTTTCCTTCTTTCACTTTGATTGTAGCCAGAATGCATATCATTATATTCTCCTTATTTTTTATTTATTTTTAACTTTAATAGAGTTTTTAAAAGATCTCTATTTTCGTTTGATAATATTAGATTTTGCTTATGAAGATTATCTAATTGATCTAAAGCTTTATTTATATGTAGTTCTGCATTTTCGAGCAAGGATATGTGCTTACCTTCTCTTTCTTTATAAGTTTTTAATTCAGACTCTTGTCTTTCAATAAAAAAAGCTGCTTGTGACAATAATTTCTTAACATCTTCAGTTATAATATCTTGATTGGTTTCTAATTGCTCAATAACCTGACTTTCTTTTATAATCAGCTTTAAAGAATTTTCACTTATTAATAAGTTTCCACCCTCGGTTTCAACTGCATCAAGCTTTCCCTCAGCAATCATTACCTTTAAATCATCTGGATCAAATCCGGCTTTACGAGCCGCTGAGGCCAATGTTAAAACTCTTTCCTTATCATCCATTTACCTACCCATCAGAATTTTTTTTATTTTTATCTTCTCTATAGTCGCCAAACTTTGAATCTCTGTCCGACAAGGCTTTTGTAAGTCCTTCTTCTTTTACTTTTTTAAAAAACTCTTTGGCTGACTTAGTATGCATTGATAATTGTTGCATTTCAGTTCCAGCTCTTATTCCAGATCGAATTCCCATAATTTCCATTTGTCTGTGAATAGCTCTTTTATTAAATTGTTGAACGTCATGTGGAACACCTGCCACATTGATAGCAACTTTCAAAACTTCTTCTTCTAGTTTATCTTTTGAAAAAGATGCATTGGCAAAGCCACATTCGACAGCTTCTTTTCCAGACATTGAGTTTCCTGTTAGCATTAATTCCATAGATTTTCTCATTCCTACAATCCAAGGGTANAATTGATTATCTGGAGGTGAAATATTCCTTACAACTGGATAGCCTATTGCAGCATCATCAGATACATAAATGAGATCACAAGATTGTGCCAATTCTGTTCCGCCAGCTAGACAATATCCATGAACTTGAGCAATCACAGGCTTGGCTAAATCCCAAATCTTAAAGCAACCNTCTACAACATGCCTAGGCCAATGCCCTAAACCACCTGCTGTATAATAAGGGTCTAGCTCATCCATATCTTTTGTAAGGTCATATCCTGCGCTAAAGGCTTTTCCTGAACCTCTTATAATTGTAACACTTATATCTGGATCTTTATCATTAGACTCTAAAACTTCAAAAAGCTCTGTTCTTAACTTTGCACTTAAAGAGTTTCTTTTTTCTGGTCGGTTAAGTGTAATTCTTGAAACTTTCTCATAAGGATTATCAACTATTATAGACTTGTAATTGGTCACTTTATTTCTCCAGTTTTTTTACTTTATAAGTAAAGATTAATTATTTGAATTATTTAATTGTAAAATATAATTCATTCTTGTTTTCTTTTTTATAATGTAATTTTTTTCTTCTAATAATTTAATTAAGTCATCTTTCCAAAGTTCTCTATTATTTTCAATTATTATTATCAGAGGGAGGTTTTCATTTTTAGCATCTTTTAAAAATGGTATTAGTATTTTCTCTTCATTGCCTTCGACATCAATTTTCATAGCAGAAATTTTTTCAATCTTTTCATCATAAATGAAATCTATTAATTTNTTTGCAGTAACTAAGTTTTTACCTTTTTTTGATATAACCCCTTGTCCAAGATTTTCATCAGGTGCTGAAAGACCAAATTGACCAGATTTATCCATCAAAGCGATCTCTCTTGGGTGTATTGGAAGATCTTTATTTAATGAAACATTAAAGGACAAGCGCTTAAAAAGATCAGGATGGGGTTCAATTGAGAAGATTTTTGTATTTTTATATCTTTTGTAAATATTACCAATNGAAAATGAATAAAGTCCAATATTTGCACCAATATCTATGAAAATTGAGTTATCTTGTGCTCTTTCAGCTATAAATTCTCTCTCCTCTTCTTCAAAAATTTGAGGTGAAAAAAGGGCTCTCTTTTCGCTCACATTTCCTTTTGTATACATCCTTAAGTTCGCATTAAAGAGGTTTGTATCTATACAATCTTTTGAAAGAATTATAGCAATACGTCTTAAAAGAAATATTATTCTTTTGGATAACCATCTATTTCCAATAGATCTTGTTATTAACATTATAATATTAACAAGTGTATTGGGTTTGTAAAAACCAAATTTTGAAGTGCTATCTACCGGTATCATTTTAATATTTTTTTTGAGTTTATTATCTATTTCAAACAAACAATAACATATAAGATATGATTATGAGTAAAAAAGAAAAAATATTTCGGACTACTAAAGAAGTTCTTAAAACTGCAAAAAGAAGAAAAACCTCTTCCACGCGCTGGCTTCAAAGNCAAATCAATGATCCTTATGTTCGTCAAGCACAGGCTGAAGGAAAAAGATCTCGTGCTGCCTATAAAATCATTCAAATAGATGAGAAGTATAAGATTTTTAATCTTGGCGACTCAGTTCTTGATCTTGGGGCTGCTCCTGGAAGTTGGACAGAGGTTGCTTTAGAAAGAGCTGGTGGATTCACGCTGGCAATTGATATCCTAGATATGGATAGTATTAAAAAAGCTGTAATTTTAAAGGCTGACTTACAAGAAGAGGAATCTGTAGACCTTATAAAAAAATTAAGTGTTGATAAATTTGATGTTGTTTTATCAGATATGGCTGCATCTACAACTGGTCATAAATCAACCGATCATATAAGAACTCAAGCTTTGGCTGAGCTTGCTGCCTTATATGCAGTTGATTTTTTAAAAAAAGGGGGAACGTTTTGCGCAAAGGTCTTTCAAGGAGGGACGCATGGAGACCTTCTGTTAGAGCTTAAAAAGAATTTTAAAACCATTAAGCATTATAAACCAGATGCAAGCAGAAAGGGTTCTCCAGAGACCTATGTGATAGCAAAAGGTTTTCAAGAATAGTTTAAATTTCAAAATTTATTTGAACTTATTTCAAGATAGGTTATAAGCAGATGTCAACACAACCTAATAGCAGGAGTTGACATGAAGATACGCGAAGGCATTACTTTTGATGACGTTTTACTTGAACCAGCAAAATCTTCTGTGTTACCGGCTGAGGCAACCTTAAAAACAAAAATTACTAAAAATATTAATTTATCGATTCCTTTAATTTCTGCTGCAATGGATACAGTTACAGAATCTGAAATGGCAATTGCTATGGCACAATCAGGTGGCTTAGGGGTTATTCATAGAAATCTTGATTGTGAAGTCCAAGCAAATGAAGTTAAAAAAGTTAAAAAATTTGAATCAGGAATGGTTGTTGATCCAGTAACCATAAGCCCTGATCAATCCTTAAAAGATGCCCTAGATCTTATGCAAAGTTATAATATTTCCGGTATTCCTGTTACTGACCCATCGACAAAAAAACTTAGAGGAATCATTACAAATCGGGATGTCAGATTTGCGTCTAATCAAAATCAGAAGGTTAGTGAGTTAATGACAAATGAGGACCTTATCACGGTTGATGAAAGCGTTACTCAAGCAAAGGCTAAGGCAGAACTTCACAAACATAGGATAGAAAAGCTTTTAGTTGTTGATAAACAATATAGATGCATTGGTTTAATCACTGTCAAAGATATGGAGAAATCAAAACTTCACCCCACAGCCTGTAAGGATAGAAAGGGAAGATTAAGGGTCGCAGCAGCTACATCTGTAGGCGATAAAGGTTTTGAAAGAGCTGAAGCGTTAATAGATGCTGGTGTTGATCTTCTTGTTGTTGATACAGCTCATGGACATTCCTCCCAAGTTCCTCAGATTGTTAAAAGAATAAAAAAACTCTCAAAAACTACACAGATAATTGCTGGAAATGTTGCAACAAAAGAAGCTACCAAATCTTTGATAGATGCTGGAGCAGATTGTATTAAGATTGGAATAGGTCCAGGCTCTATTTGTACTACACGGATTGTAGCTGGAGTTGGTGTGCCTCAATTAACAGCCATTATTGATTGTGCAAATGAAGCTCGTAAATCAAATATTCCAGTTATCGCTGATGGAGGCATAAAATTTTCTGGAGATTTTGCTAAAGCATTAGCAGCTGGTGCAGATGTTGTAATGATAGGATCATTATTCGCTGGTACTGCTGAAACGCCCGGTGAAATATTTCTTCATCAAGGAAGACGTTTTAAGTCATACAGAGGTATGGGATCCGTAGCGGCTATGGCCGATGGCTCCGCTGACAGATATTTTCAATCAGATATGGGTAATAATAAAAAACTCGTCCCTGAAGGTGTTGAAGGTCAAGTTCCTTATACAGGATCAGTTCATGATATTATTCATCAAATGATTGGGGGGCTTAGGGCTTCAATGGGCTATACAGGCTCAAAAACTCTTAGAGATTTTCAAACAAAGACTAAATTTATTAAAATTTCACCTGCATCCTTAACAGAAAGTCATACTCATGACGTTTTGGTTACTCGCGAGGCTCCTAATTATCCTGTCAGAGGTTAATCTTTGATGAATTATAAAAGATATCTCATAGTAATCCTTTCTTTTGTATTACTTACTGGTGCTTATTCTTTAATTGATGTTTCAAATAAACTTTCAAGGGAAGCTTTAGAGGCTCTTAAGAATGATAATATTGAGGCCTTATCTTTATCAAAACAAAGCTTAGTAGCCGATCCATCAAATGCTTTCGCTTGGGCAGTTTTTGGAAAAATTTTACTGAAAAATGGTAAGGTGCAAGAATCTCTAAACTATTTTGAAAGATCTTTATCGTTAAATTCATNTTTAAAGGAAGGTCTCTATTGGGCTGCAGAAGCAGANATNGNATTAAAAGATATTAATAGTGCAGAAAAAAAATTAAATATTTTAATAAACTCTTGTTCAAACTGTAGTGAATCAGAAATGTTAAAGCAATTAATTGAGTCTTTTAAGAAACAAGAGTTAAAAGCTAATGATACAAAAGAAGAGAGTAAATTAAATGATTGATAGTATTCAAAATGACAGAATACTTATTTTAGATTTTGGTAGTCAAGTAACACAATTAATTGCCCGCAGGATAAGAGAGAGCGGAGTTTACTGTGAAATTTATCCTTACATGAAATGGAAAGAGGGCATTGATGTTATCAAACCATTGGGAATAATTTTATCAGGAGGACCTGCTTCTGTTATAGAAGAATCCTCACCCCAAGTCGCTAGAGAGGTTCTAGATTATAATGTTCCAATCTTAGGTATCTGTTATGGACAACAAACACTTTGCTCTCAATTAGGAGGTAAAGTTGAAAACTCTTCAAAAAGAGAATTTGGAAGAGCAAATATCGAAATTATTGAAGACTCAAAATTCTTTCATGGTTTTGATAAAAGCAATTTAAATGAACCTGTATGGATGAGTCATGGCGATAAAGTGAGNAAGATTCCTGAAGGTTTTAAAGTTATAGCTAAAAGCGAAAATGCTCCTTTTGCAGCTATTTCAAATGAAGAAAAACAGATTTACGGTGTTCAATTTCACCCCGAAGTTGTTCATACCCCAAATGGATCGAAAATGTTAAAGAATTTTACTCATTTAATTTGTGGTTGTGATGGTGACTGGACAATAGAGTCATTTAAAAGTGTTGCTATTGAAAGAATTAAAAATCAAGTCGGAAGCGGAAGAGTGGTTTGTGGGCTTTCAGGTGGAGTAGATTCATCTGTTGCCGCNGTCCTTCTTCATCAGGCAATAGGCGATCAACTGACATGTATTTACGTTGATACAGGACTAATGCGAGAGAATGAAACACAAGAAGTTGTTGATATGTTTAAAGGCCATTTTAATATTCCTTTAGTTCATGTTGATGCCAGTGAAGCTTTTTTAAATGATCTTAATGGCGTAAGTGATCCAGAGAAAAAAAGAAAAATTATTGGCTCGAAATTTATAGATATTTTTGATGCTGAGGCTTCTAAGCTTGGAGGAGCAGATTTTCTTGCTCAAGGAACTCTTTATCCTGATGTGATCGAGAGCATTTCTTTTATTGGNGGTCCCTCTGTAACAATTAAAAGTCATCATAATGTTGGAGGTCTTCCAGAGAGAATGAAAATGGAATTAGTTGAGCCTTTAAGAGAACTCTTCAAGGATGAGGTTAGAAATCTTGGAAGAGAGCTTGGGCTTCCTGATCGCTTTATAGACCGACACCCATTTCCTGGTCCTGGTCTGGCGATACGTATCCCCGGTGAGATAACAACCGATAAAGTTAAGATATTGAGAAAAGCGGATACGATTTATATCGATGAAATTAAAAAAGCGGGTCTTTATAATGAAATATGGCAAGCTTTCGCAGTTCTTTTGCCTGTACAAACCGTCGGAGTTATGGGTGATGAGAGAACTTATGAATATGTGTGTGCCTTAAGAGCTGTTACATCTTTGGATGGTATGACAGCGGATTATTATCCTTATGAACAATCATTTTTAGCAAATGTTAGTACAAGAATTATAAACGAAGTAAAGGGGATTAATAGGGTTGTTTATGATATTACCTCAAAACCACCAGGTACTATAGAGTGGGAATAAAGTGAATAAAAACAATAACTTAGTAAAATGGCTTCTTTTTGTTCTAGCAATAAGTATTACGCTTATAGCTTGGTTGTTTTTAGTTGATAACACTGAAGACAAAACATTGCTTTGGGCAAGATATACAGCTCGAATATCTTTTTTCTTTTTCACAGTTAGTTTTCTTGCCAGTTCGATACATTATTTTTTATCTAATTCTCTAACAAATTTTATAAGAAATAATCGCAGACATATCGGATTATCCTTTGCTTTAGCTCACACAATACATCTAGTCGCTTTGACAAGTTTTTTTGTTACTACTAATCAAAATCCCGATATTGTTACTGTTTTAGGTGGTGGTTTAGCTTATTTAGCAATGTATATCATGGCGTTTACATCAAACGATAACGCTGTAAGAAAAATTGGATTTAAAAGATGGAAATTAATTCATAAGCTAGGCGCTAACTATATAGCTTTTATATTTGCGTTTACCTATCTAGGTAGATTAACAAAGGAAGAATTTAGTAGTGTCGAATTTAATTTGTTATTCAGCATAATCATTGGTGCTTTTGCATTAAGAGTGCTGNATTTTTTTAGAACAAGGAATGAAGATAAAGAGTTACAAAAAAGTTACAAAGTCTAATNNTGAAGCCTTTAAAGTATTGATCTTACAGGCTATTTTAGTAACGTAACTATTGAGTGGGAATNAANTGAATAAGAATTCAAAAATAANTAAAAAGNATATTTTTTTTCTAGAACATTTTTTCTTCTGTTAATTTGTGGTTTTTCCACCGGACTCTTTGCATTAGATTCAACCACCATGGATGAGGCTTTGAGTAAACCCGTAATTGACAAGCGCCTAAACATGACGATTGGTGTATTGGGAAATTCTGAAGGATTAACTTTTCAAGCGGCGCATGGCTTTACTACACTCGCTAAAGACTTTCCGGCGCAGGTGGACTCGGTGGTCGCGATAGCGTCTATGACAAAATTGATCACCACTGTTGCTGCTTTACAGCTTTATGAAGAAGGTAAGTTAGATATTGATGCAGCTGTCGATGTTTATGTGGAGAGCTTGTCTGGATTGAAAATACTCACTGGTTTCAATAATAATAATGAGCCGATCCTCATTCCACCAAAGAGAAGACCTACGGTAAGAGAATTGATGAGCCACACATCGGGTTTTGTCTACAGCATGTGGAATAGTAACGCTATGATTGCAGAAGAAGAAGGCCTTACTGGTGATCTTTTGTCAGGTAAGGAAATGATTATGAATGCTCCACTCGCTTTCGAGCCAGGTACACGTTGGGAATATGGGATCGGAACTGATTGGCTAGGAGTTATCGTCGAAAAGGTTTCTGGCATTACATTAGCCGAATACTTTGAAGAAAATATTTTCACTCCATTGCAAATGGAGGACTCGTTTTACGAAATTCCTGAAGACAAGATAGACCGCGTTGCGAATTTGCTTTTCAGGGATGATGGCAACCCATTATTTAAGTTTTTATCTCTTTTCTCTGAGAGTGATCTGATTGAAATTCCATTTATGTCTTCTCCAAGACCATCAGAAAAATTTAGCAGCGATCATTATAGTGGTGGAGGAAATCTTTATTCGACATTGCCGGATTACTCCAAGTTACTTCAGTGCCTTCTAAATGAAGGAGTGTATGGCACGGAGGAGATTCTTTCTGCCACTACAGTTAATATGATTTTCACAAGCGAGATTGATTCACCGGGCGTAGGGGTTGCCAAAACGCAAGCACCATTATTTACGAACGATATTGATATGAGTTTCGGAGCCGAAGCTAACTTTGGTCTAGGATTACTTCTTCATCCATCTGGTACTGAATTTGGACGAGGCATTAATTCAGGATCTTGGGGAGGACTTTTTAACACTTATTTCTGGATCGACAGAGAAGAAGATGTATACGGAATCTTTGCGACGCAAGTAGCACCTTTTTTTGATCAGGCATCGATTGAGACGTTCAAAGCTTTCGAATCTGCTGCTTACAAAAGCAATTCAGAGTAGAAGAAATCTTTTCACATAAAGAATCTTTTTAATTTTTGAAGTCTTTAGAATTTTTGAGCATATGAGCAGGGCCGTGAGCAAGATTAATAGCTGCATTTTCACCATATAACATCTCTTTTTGATATCCAAAGTTTTTTCTATTATTTGCAAGAGATGCCAATTCTTCAGCCTTTTTTAGGGCCACTTCAGGTAACTCTTCAAATGATCCGACAGCTTGAATAATCCCAGCGTTGAGAGCATCGGTACCAGTCCATCGTTTAGATAACTGAACAGTCTCAAAGAAAGCATTTGCAGGAATTTTATGCTTGAACAATGCAAGTTCTGGTCTTGGGATTGGCAAACCAAGTTGCATTTCATTAGCGCACAAAAATCCTCTATCTTCTCTCATGATTCTTACATCATGTGCAAGAGCAAACATAAACCCTGCACCAAAGGAATGCCCATTGATGGCACATACAGTAGGGATTGGTAATGTGATAAATCTTCCCATTAAATGCATAAATTCTTCACCGAATACTTCTCTATCTCCTCCGTCAGGATGATCTTCAGGAGCTTGCATCCAATCAAGATCAAGTCCATTTGAAAAAAACTTCGGATTTGTAGAAGAAGAAATTAATGCCCCAGGTCCTTCATCAGTTTCAATTTCATCTAAGGCTTCGGCAATCTCTCTAACGAAAGTCGTATTCCAACGATTTTCCTCAGCATCCATGGTTAAAAAATAAATAGACTCTTTTTTTTCTAGTTTTATCACAGCATTTCTCTATAAAAGTTCAAAGATCAAAACACTATACATAAAAAAATGATACAAACTAGAGACAAACTTTTGAGGGATACTTTATTATCAATGACTCCATGAGAATAAAACAATTTAAGAAAATTTATTTTATCTATAATGCTGATGGTGGATTGTTGAATGAAATTAAATATTGGATCAATAAAAATCTACTCAATAAGCAGAATGCTTGCGAACTATGCGATATCTCTCACAGTAAAATCTTTGTTAGATCTGAGTGGTCGCAATTTATAAATGAGCTTAAAAAGGATCATAATGTAGAGGTGTTACATCGAAATGAAATACCAACAAAAATTCTAGAAAAAAATTATGGGTTTCCTTGTGTCATTGGTGAGACTGAGAATGACCTTATAGAAATTATCAATAGTATTTCTTTTAATGGTTTTGGAAAAATCGAAGGTATGAAAGAATTACGTGAAAAGTTACATGAGAATGGTGTATGACTTTATAAGGTTTCATAATTTTATATGCTTCTAATTTTAAATCGAATTTATCTTTAACTAAAAAAATGGATCCATTATCTCAAGGAACAGTCGGTGCGGCTCTAGCACAGTCGTCAGCAGACAAGAAAAATATCCTCAAGATTAGTGTTATCGGTTTTCTTGCAGGGTTAGCTCCTGATTTAGACGTCTTGATTCAATCATCAACCGATCCAATTTTGTCTCTTGAATACCATAGGCAGTTTTCTCATTCACTTTTCTTTATTCCCTTTGGTTCTTTAATTGTTGCATTGCTTTTCTTTCCTCTAGTTAAGAAATCAATGAGTTTTAAGACTGTCTACATGGCAAGCTTCTTAGGATATGCGACGCATGGGTTACTCGATGCTTGTACCTCCTACGGAACTCTACTTTTTTGGCCATTCTCAAATGAGCGAATAACTTGGAACAATATATCTATAGTTGATCCACTCTTTACCATTCCTGCTTTAATTCTTGTAGGAACTGCAATAAAAACTAAAAAAAGAATTTTTAGTTTTTTCTCAATTGGATGGATTATTTTTTATCTATCTTTAGGTTTTGTTCAGTATGAAAGAGCTTTATCGACAGCGTATGACCTAGCCAAATCAAGAGGACATAATCCAGAACGTTTAACTCTTAAGCCATCTTTTGGGAATCTAATTTTATGGAAGTCTATTTATCAACACGAACAAACTTTTTATGTTGATGCAATAAGGACAGTTCAATCATCAACTGTGTGCTCAGGAGAAAGTATTGAAATTTTTGACTATCAGCAACATTTACCTGGTTTGGATAAAGAAAGTCAGCAAGCTGTAGATGTTGAAAGATTCCGATGGTTTTCTCAGAATTATTTAGGCTTTGATGAAGAAAAAAATCTTGTTACAGACGTTCGCTACTCAATGCTACCGAATCAAATTGAGCCTATGTGGGGGCTAGTGATTGATGATAAGCAAGATACTAATCAACATGCAATTTGGTGGACAGGTCGAGATTTAGATCAAAGAGAGTGGGACTTATTCATAGATATGTTAAGTGGTAAAAAGTGTGGAAATAGAGATTTAGATTAATGATGAAGACTATGTATTACGAGGATATACTTTAAAAATAATTAAGGTGGTTTATGGAAACTATTAAGGAACTGGCACGAGAAACACCAATTATTCATAGCACGGAA
>PAGD01000036.1 GCA_002704345.1 Rhodobiaceae bacterium
TTGCTGAGGAATATGCTGAAGCTGATGGTTCAGGCCTTAATCCGGATATAGATCCAAAATTTATAATAGAACCACCTCCGTTGAGCTTCATAATTGAATAAGCAGCTTGGTTGGTTAGCATTGTACCTTTAACGTTTACTGCAAACATTAAATCCCAATCCTCAACACTTACATCAGAAGCATCAGATGAACGCTGAATAGCTGCAGGGTTAGCAAGAGTATCAAGACCTCCGAGAATATCATTAGCTTTTAAAAATGAATTCGTAACGCTTGATTTATCAGAAACATCAACATGAATATATGAGCATTTTCCTGGTCCATTTTTATTAGCCTCATCACAAATTGTAATTCCTTTTTCGTCAGACACATCCATACCAATAACATGAGCGCCTGCTTTGACATATGCATTCAAAGTTGCCTCGCCCATTCCGCTAGCTGACCCAGTAACTATTATTCTTTTTTTTTCAATTGTCATATTTTACTTCCTTACTTAATTTGAAATGGATCATCAACAACTTTGGGTTTTCTAGATAGAGGATTATTAAACAAACATTGCTCAACCAATACTGTATCGAAAAAGGCATGAAGTTCAATAATTTTGCCCTCTTTTATAGTAAAAATTTCACAATATGTTTGTTCATAATCTTCGCCATTTTGACAAGGTCCGCCACCCTTCATAAGCCCAACAACTCTATCATTTTCTGCAGCTATTATTTTCCATTGTTTTGAAAATTTTATTTTTTCTGGAATAAGTTTTTCAAGAAGCTTTTGTCCAATCATTCCATTNCAACAAGCATCTTTTCCATAAATTCTTCCTGAGACTGGAGTATTTCCAAGCATATTATAAACAACGTCATCATGNTGCATANCNAANATAGTTTCAAAATCACCATCAGCTAGGGCNTCATACCANCGTTTTATTAATTCTTTATTTTCAGAAACACTCATANTAGCNCATTCTAAGAAGAGCACATAATTTATTTCCAGCAGGNTCNCGCATATANGCAAGNTAAATATTCATATCNTCNCNAACTCCNGGAGGATCCTCACATGTTGTTCCGCCATTCGCTATACCTGCAGCATGCCAGGCATCGCCAGCCTCTNTACTTTCTACTGCGAAACCAACTGTACTTCCATTACCTGGCCCAGCTGGTTCACCATCAATAGGAACACTAATTGCAAAAATTCCCGAACTAGTTGCATAAAAACAACGACCTTTTGGATCTATTACTCCAGGCTTATAACCTATTGCACCTAAAACAGCATCGTAGAATGCTTTTGACTCNTCTATACTGTTTGCACCAACCATAATNTGACTAAACATTTTTCACTCTCCTTTATTAATTTGATTTCAATATTAAGAAAACTATCTTTCAATAATCTCATAAGATCTCTTAATTGCAATATCCTTTAAAAGTTTATCAGGGTTTACAGCTATTGGCTGTCCACAAACTTCAAACATAGGTAAATCATTGATAGAATCAGAATAAAAAATTGAGTCAGAAATTTTAAGATTATTCTCTGAACACCATAATTTTACAGCATTAACCTTGCCGTGCTTAAAGGTTGGTTCACCTGATAAATTTCCTGTAAAAATATTATTTTTTATTTCAACTGGAGTTCCAATACTTGACTCAATCTCAAAATAATCAGCAAATCCTTTAACCAAAAAATCATGTGAGCCAGATGCAATTAAAACTTTATCAGCCGATCTTGACTCTAAAATAAGTTTTTTCGTTAAACTGTCAGATAATTCATCGATAACATTTGGAATAAACTCTTTTATAAATGAGTTAACTTCATCAAGATTCCTTCCTTTTAAAGGTTCTTGAATATAAGATGAATATAAATCAAAATTTAGAATACCTTTGCGATAGTCATCATCAAATTGATTAATTTTTGCAGTATGATTATCTTCTTTTAAAAGATTTTTTTTGATCATAAAATCAGACCAATATCTCTCACAATCACCACANAAAAGNGTATCATCTAAATCAAATATTATAAATTTCATTAAAAATCCAAAGCTTGTTTTATNAACTTATTAGATGTTATTCNCCGTGTAAATTTNTAAAAGATCTATGAGAGAACTTCCACTCACCGTCTTCTAAAATAAGTTTATCATCATATTGACCGCATGGATGAATTTCAGTTCCATCTGGTAATACTGCTGTCTCTAAAGTGTAACTCCTCATGGTTGCCTCATCCCCATTAATGGATATAAATCCAGGTTGAGCTATCATATGTACAAATGGATACCCTTTCATTGCCTCGCTCCAAATCATAACAATATTATCTCTTCCCTCATTTTTTATTTCTAAGTGAGGAATTTCCCAAATTGCATTTTTAGACCAAGTACTGCCCCAAATTTCTGAATCACGTTGATTTACTCCATCACAATACTTATCAAGNACCTCACGNATTGCTAGCTTAGTTTCAAAACTATTAGAATCTTCCATTTTACACTCCCTCAATTTAAACTCATTAAATACTATTGATAGTAATTTAAATGTAAAAGAAAATTAAATAAATCTTAACTCTTTTAAAAAAAACATTTACTAAAATAGATATTTNTTTGTAAAATAAANTGTATTCAATTTTTTTTCAGGAGAATATCAATGAGNGAAATTTTAAAAGATAAAAAAGATATGAAGCCAGGNTCCGCAAGAACGCCTGANACAAGCTATACTCAATATCTCCATGAGGATAGTAAAGAAGTTCCTAAATTTATGTTAGACGAAAATGCCCCCTATCTTGGTTCCGAAGATATACCAATTGATCGTTATACTTCTAGAGAATTTTTTGATAAAGAAGCAGAATCAATGTGGACAAGAGTTTGGCAATTCGCCTGCAGAGTTGAGGATATTCCTGAAGTTGGCGATAGCTTAGTTTATGATATTCTAGATTATTCTTTTGTGATGGTAAGGACTGAAAAAGATAAAATTCAAGGTTACTATAATTCATGCCTTCATAGAGCAAGAAAACTCAAAACTGAAAGAACAAGTAGTGATGAAATAAAATGTCCATTCCATGGTTACTGCTGGAATCTTGATGGAACATTGAAACATACCCCTGCTGCATGGGATTTTCCTCATGTTAAACCTGAGGAATGGAATTTGCCTCAAGTAAGAACAGAAATCTGGCAAGGCTATGTTTTTATAAATATAGATGATAATGCAGG
Source organism: Rhodobiaceae bacterium (assembly GCA_002704345.1). GTDB lineage: Bacteria > Pseudomonadota > Alphaproteobacteria > MED-G09 > MED-G09 > MED-G09. The sequence continues at coordinate 3,182 of PAGD01000036.1, forward strand.
ACCTCTTGAAGAATTTTTAGCACCCCTTCCTGAACATCATGAACGTTGGGATCATGGTGAATGCAAGAAAGTTATTCACGTATCAAAAGTTGTTCCAGGTAATTGGAAGATAGTTCAAGAAGCTTTTATGGAGGCATTTCATGCTACTGAAATTCATCCGCAAATTATGCCCTTTCAGGCTGATGAAAATGCACGATACGATATTTATGGCGATCATGTGAATAGAAATATAGCACTCGTTGGAAAACCTAGCCCTAATTGTTGGGATACAGATGAGCAGGAAATTTTTGATACTATATTCTATGGTTCAGGAAGAGTTGAAACAGACGATAAAATTGTTGTTCCTGAGGGAGAAGAAGCAAGAAAGGTTGCCGCCCAAACCATGAGAGATGCATTNAAAGAAAATGATGGCCGTGATTACTCAGATAAGTCTGATGCGGAAATGTTAGATGCTATAGTTTATAATGTATTTCCAAATTTTTCACCTTGGGGTGGCTTTCCTAGAAACCTTATTTATCGTTTTAGGCCAAATGGTAATAGGCATGATTCATCAATCATGGAGGCAATATTTCTTCAAAGAGATCATATAGATCCTGAAAAGAGAGAGCCATATGAGCCAATTCCGATTCACTATTTAAGCGAAGATGAGAAATGGGATGATGCAGAAGAGTTAACTGGTATTGGATTCATTTTTGATCAAGATATGGCTAATATACCGGAATTAGAAGCAGGAATGAGAGCCTCAAAAAAGGGTGCAGTTACTTATGCTGATTATCAAGAAAGTAGATTACGTCATTATCATCAAACCATAGATAAGTATATTGCTAAAGGCCCTCTTAAGCCTTAATAAATAATATTTATTTTAGATAAGAATGGTTTTCTATAAATAATTCTGCATGATGAAAAATCATCTTTTTTCTTTCTGANNTCATGGAATCAAAAGTTTTTCTCATAAAAGAAAGGCGAGGATTNTTTTTTAGTTTTGACATATTTTTTTCAAAAAAACGCCAATAAAGACCATCGACAGTATGGCACCAGTCACCTTTTTTATAATTACTCATTTTTAATAAATAATTTGAACCACACACATAAGGTTTTGTTGAAAAAATCCCTCCATCTGCAAATGTTCCCATTCCAAAAACGTTTGGAACCATTACCCATTCAGATGAATCTACATACATCTCCATGAACCATTTATAGATATTTTTTGGGTCTATCTCAGTCAATGTCATAAGGTTTGATATTACCATTAATCTGTTAATGTGATGAGTGTAGCCATATTTATCAGATAGCTTTATTGCGTCATCAAGAGGCGGTATTCCTGTACTACCAGAGTACCAAGAATCTTTGAGTAATCTAGAAAAGTTAAAAAAATTACTCTTCAATTGTTGGTCACCATAATTTTGATACACCCCCCTAATAAACTCTCTCCAACCAATAATTTGNCTTATAAAGCCCTCTAATGAATTTATTGGAATTTCTTTTTCATTTGCATAATCAAGAACTCTNTCAACAACGTCTTTTGGGGTGATTAAACCAATATTCATAGATGGACTTATGGCACTATGAAATAAAAAACTATCATTTGATAATATTGCATCTTCATAAGGTCCAAAATTTTCAAACTTAACGCTAATAAAATAATCAAGATTCTTTAGTGCCTCAACTCTGCTAAATGGCACCCATATATCATTCAACTTTCCTGGATGATGACTAAATTTTTCATTAATTATAGGCTTTAGANCTTCTGCATATTTAGAAATTTNCATTTCTAATAAGCTGGGTACATCCATNCCTTTTGGAATTTTCTTTCTATTTTCATCATCNAAAGACCACTTACCGCCAATTGGTTTTTGATNTTCATCTACGAGAATATTTAATTTTTTTCTAACATTTTTATAAAAATTAGCCATNCGAATTACTTTTGAANTTCCCTTTAATTCCANGAATTCATCTCTTTTTATTAAAAACATTGGTGAAGNAGATATAGTTAAGTCTAGGTTATATTTTTTTGAAAAAGCAATAATCCTTTTTTCAAAAGGTTTATCTTCTATTTCAAAAATATTGAGTTTTTTGATNTCATTTTGTTTAATACATTTCTCTAACTTCTCTTCAAAAGTTAAATTAAAGTCAGGATCTTCTATTTCAGTATAATCAACATCGAAACTATTACTTATTAACTCATCTCTCTTCTCCCTCATGGCAGAAAAAATCATTAATATTTTTAACTTATGATGATTTTCATAAGTACTTAAACCTAAATCCTCAGCCATAAAAATTTTATCAGGATTTAAACTTTTAATATTATCAATTGAGAATAATTGATTACCAAGAATAAGAAGTAAACTTTTTTTAGCCATAAAAAATTACTCTTGAATATATGAGCAGCAGTAGCTTATTACCTCGGCAATCTCTAACTTGAAGCTTGAGTTTGCTGGTACTTCAAAGATCATTCCGCTTACTATATTTTTCCATTCTGANTCATTTGCAATTAAAATCTTTAATTNTCCAGAGGTTATTTCTATAATTTCTTTTTCTTTAGTATTAAATTCATATTCNCCAATNTGCATTACACCNAGAGTTTTTTTTGACCCATCTTCAAAAAGNAAAGAATAACTGAATACTTTGCCCTCAAAATAGATATTTGGCTTTTTTATAATTCTNNCATTATTNAAATCAGACATTTACGTTCCCTATATTTTTAAATTTAAGATTGCTTTGGGTTTATTCCCTTAAAACTTTGATAATAATCTTGAACAAAATTTAAATCCANCTCTGTATCACCAGATGGTTCAAAAATATTTCCTATTTGAATACATTTAGTTGGAGAGTCTATAGATATAAGAAGAATTTTTGCTTTTGTAAGTTTTGCAATTCTTAAAAATCCAGTTTTCCACCTAGTAACTTTTTTTCTTGTTCCTTCCGGTGTCATAGCAATGANTATTGCTTTCTCTTTTTCGACAACCTTAACAACATTATCTATTAGGGCATTGGGCTCTTCTCTATTAACTGGTATTCCNCCTAACCAATTAAAAAACCACTTAAAGCCAGGTTTAAATATAGAGTCTTTTCCAAGCCACTTAATTTTAATATTTAAACCAAAAATAGCCATCATAGCCAAAATAAAATCCCAATTTGAAGTATGGGGAGCGGCAATGATAACTATCCTTTCTTCGTCAGGAACCATTCCTTTAATTGTCCATCCNGATAAATTAATACCCATTTTACCAATAGACTTTAAAAGTATATTTCTATTTCCCCTTAATCTCTCGGGGATTTGACTTTCAGAAATTCTTATTATTTTTTTACTCACAATTTCCCCCTCAGAAACAAATCTTATAAGTAATATTTAGGGCTTATAAACTAGTTTACAGTTTCTTAATAATATTTTTATAAAATCTTTATTGATGTATGGCAAAAGCTAGTACATGATTTAAAATCAATTTATTTTTTAGGTAATACAATATGGAAGAACATTACGACTATATAATCGTTGGCGCTGGTAGTGCTGGATGTGTTTTAGCAAATAAGCTATCAGAAAATAAAAAAAATACTGTTTTAATTATTGAGGCTGGAGGAAAAGATACCAATCTATTTATTCATATGCCATCNGGTTATTCACAAATAGTACCAAATTCTAGCAAACTAAATTATGGTTTTGAAACAGAACCAGAGAGTAATACAGCTGGAAGAAAATTATTCTGGCCAAGAGGTAGAGGTTGGGGAGGATCCTCCTCTATTAATGCAATGATTTATACCAGAGGTCATTCTTCTGATTATGATCATTGGAGACAATTAGGAAATCCGGGATGGTCCTANGATGATGTGCTTCCTTATTTTAAAAGAGCTGAAAATTATGAAGGAGATGGTGATGAAGAGTATCATGGAAAAAATGGTCCTCTAAATGTTAAAAAATCTACTAGAGATGATGACATACTTCTGGATAAATTTATTGAAGCAGGTTCTCAGGCTGGTTTTCCTCTAACAAATGATTTTAATGGCAAGCAACAAGAAGGCTTTTCTCGTTATGAGCATACCATAAAAGGTTCGAAAAGGTTCAGCTCTGCTAGGGCCTACCTTCATCCTGCACTTAAAAGAAAAAATTTATATACCAAGATTAATATAACAGTTGATAAAGTGGTATTTAAAAATAAGAAAGCTATTGGAATAGAGTATATCAATAAAGGAAAAAGAGTTTTTTGTAGAGGTAATAAAGAAATAATTCTATCTTCCGGAGCAGTTAATTCACCTCAAATATTAATGAGAAGTGGAATAGGAGATTCTGAAGAAATTAAAAAGCATGGAATAGAAATTGTTCATGAATTAAAAGGGGTAGGTAAAAACTTACAAGATCACATTGCTGTAGTAAGTCAATTTCAATGTACACAACCAGTAACACTTCATAGATCAGCTAATTTCTTAGGTACAATGCTCGCAGGTGTTAAGTACTTAGTAACAGGGACCGGTGATGCAGCAAACCCTCCTTGTGTTGGAGGGGCTTTTATAAAATCAAATCCCGAAAAAGAAATACCAGATATTCAAATACATTATGTATCAATCGCAATGCAAGATGTTCATGGGAGAGCTGGTGTTCCTCAAGAACACGGATTTTCGAACCTTGTGTATTTATGCAGGCCACAAAGTAGAGGGCACATTTCGCTAAAAAGCTCTGATCCAAATGATGATCCATTAATGTTTCCAAATTATTTTTCTGCAGAACAAGATTTGATTGATACACGTAATGGCCTAAGAGAAGCCAATAGAGTCTTTATGCAACCAGTTTTTGATGAATATAGAGGTGATCAACTTAAGCCTGGTAAGGATATCAATATAAATGATGATATTGAATTAGATAAATGGATAAGAGAGACCAGTGAAACACTCTATCATCCAGTCGGTACATGTAAAATGGGAATAGATAATTTATCAGTAACCAATGAGCATGGGCAAGTCTATGGAGTGGACTCCTTAAGGGTAGTTGATGCCTCTTTAATGCCAAGTTTGATTGCAGGGAATACAAATGCACCAACTATTATGATGGCTGAAAAAATATCAGACCATATTAATGGTAAGACATTTTTATCTAACTAACTGCCTTTAAAATTGGGATCTCTTTTTTCAAGAAAGGCTTTAATGCCTTCTTCTTTATCATCAGTTTGAACTAATGAAGCTTGTGCATACTTTTCCATCATTAAAGCACTTGATAAACTTGAGTCCATTCCAAAGTGAACCATTGCTTTCATAGTTCTTGGAACAAATGGAGCAAACTTTGATAGAGTTTCAGCCATATTAGTTAATTCTAATATTAACTTTTTAGATTCAACTAATCGAGTAACAAGTCCAATTTGAAAGGCTCTTTCTGCATCAATTATATCGCCCATTAATAACATTTCCATTCCCCATCCTTTTCCAATAATTCTTGGTAGGCGAACAGTTGCTCCACCACCTGGAATTATTCCTAATTTACCCTCAGGTGTGGCAAATTTTGAATTAGGAGTAGCAATCCTTAAATCACAGCCTAAGGCTACCTCAAGCCCTCCTCCCATACAAATACCGTCTATAGCAGCAATTGTTGGTTTAGGTGTTTTTTCTAATTTTTCTGCTAAACCTTGAATAATAGGCTCTAGTGCTTTTTTTAAATCTCTATCTAAAACTTCATTTAGATCAGATCCTGATGCAAAAGACTTACCACCTGCACCAGTTATTGCAATAACTTTAACGCTTTCATCAGACGCAGCTAAATCAACAGCATTATTAAGATCATCTAAGGTTTCAAGAGATATTGCATTATGATTTTTTGCTCTATTTATTGTTATTAAAGCCAATGTATTAATATTTTCATATAAAATATTTTTAAAATTCATTTTTANACCACTCTCAAAAGTTTGAGTTAATTTTTTAAGACAACAATCTATATAGTTAAAATCTAAGTCACTCAATAGTTGAACACTAAATTATAATTATAAATTTATTTATTCTTCTCTCTGTTTTAAAAAAATAGCTACTAATAAAAGAACTATTATTAAGGCTAAACATATTTTCGCTGGAGCTGTATAGCTTCCAAAATAGTCAAAACCGAGACTAAAAGCTGCTGGCCCAATCGCACTACCAATAACATTAAACGAAGCACTTAAACCACTAATCTCACCCAGATGCTTAGGACCGAAAAATCTTATAAAAGTTAAATTTGAAATAACTCCCCATAAACCACCACCAACTCCAAAACCAAATGCTAAAAGCCAAAACCCCCAAGAATGTATTAAATAAATAAATCCAAAAGATCCTAAACAAAAAGAAATCAACATAATAATTAAAATAGGTTTTAAATTAATCTTATCTGATATCCAGCTAGCCAAAAGATTTGAAAGTGTAGAAAAAATAGCTGCTGGAATAAAATAACTAAATGCCTCAGCCCTTCCCTTTCCCACTTCATCAAAAATTGAAACTATATGAAATACCAAAGCTGTACCAAATAAAGCGTGTATACTTAAGCTTAACGAATAAATCCAAAAAATTGGATTCTTTTTAACTTCAATTAAGGTATTACTCTCTTTTTCTACAGAAGATGTCTCGATTGAATTTACATCTAACCCGTCAGCTCTTAATCCACAGGATTCAGGTGTATCACGAATAAAAATCAAAGAAATAAAAGAAAATCCAATACCTCCAATTAGAGCGATAATCCATAAAGACTCTCGCCAACCAAAAATACTAATTAATCCCGCTAAAAAAAGAGGTGAAAGAGAAAATCCAATACTTACAAATATATTTCTTATGCCGCCTACGAGACCTCTTTTTTTAATAAACCATAACAAAAGAACATTTCTTGAACAGCTAGTGAGAACACC
>PAGD01000037.1 GCA_002704345.1 Rhodobiaceae bacterium
ACACAGTGTACTGAAGTTAAAATATAGAAATATGTTGTAATAAAGGTACACTGTGTTTTTTTTATGAAATTTTTCTATTGTCTTCTTTAATTTATTAAGTATCCTATTGTATGTAAGCCTAACAAAAAAAATAACAATTGCGGTAAAACGTAAGTAAAGGGGGGCACTAGATGTCAAAACGTATTTTATTTGTAGCCATATTTATGGTTGCGCCATTATTCTTTTCCAATGCTGCTTTAGCGCAGGATGCAAAAACAACTGGTATTGAAGAAATTCTAGTTACTGCTGAAAGAACTGCACAAAGTATTCAAGATGTTCCAATTGCGGTTTCTGCTTTTGGANCTGAGGCATTAGAACTTCANCAAATTGAGACCTTTGGTGATCTTCANTTTACTATTCCAAGCGTAACTTATACTCGNGGTAACTTNACTGGTGGAAGTATGTCGATTAGAGGTGTTGCCTCTGCAGCTGTTGCNGCTTCTGGNGATGGAGCNGTCGCTTANCATCTTGATAGNGTTCCNCTTCCNACAAGAGTATTTGANACTGAATTTTATGATGTTTCACGTGTAGAAGTNTTAAGAGGNCCTCAAGGAACTCTCTATGGNGCTAATGCTACNGCNGGTNCAGTAAATATGATCTTTGCAAGACCAACAAATGAAGNTGGGGCTTCAGCCGAAATNGAATATGGAGATTATAANCATAANAAAATNAAAATTATGATGAATATGCCCTTAGCAGACAACTTACGTTTAAGAGTTTCCGGNATGAATCTNAGCAGNGAAGGTTTCTCTACGAATATGTTCCCTGGAAAAGAAGGTGAAGATGTTGACGGAAGAGATATTACATCTTATCGAGCTGTTCTAGAAGCTGACCTCAATGANGATACAGTTGCTAGATTTACATATATGAATTTTGAAGAAGATGATAATAGAGCAAGAGCTGGTCGACAAATGTGTAAAGCTACTGAGACACCAGCATATGGTTGTAATCCTTTTGAATTTGGAAGAGAACAACCTCAAGCAGGCTCTGGTCTAAATGGCCTACTTCTTGCTGTTGCAGGTTTGCAAAGCTTTAGCCCTCTTGATGCTGCTCAACCTAAACCATTATTAGGAATAAGAGATACTTACCAAGCAATAGATCCTGTTTATAAAGTTCATGAAAAAGCCTATATCCTAGCTATAGAAAATTCCTCTTTTGAAAATATAAATATAAAAGCAAATTTTGCNTATCATGAAAGTGGTATTATGTCTCAACAGGACTACACAAATAATGATGGACGTACAAAATTATACAAAGGTACAAATCCATTTTTCCCAACTGGAGAACTTCCAATTTCAGGATTTACTGATCCTAATTCAGGTAATTTTGGAGCTATGGGTGTTTTTGGAGGATCTGTTGGAGGTTATCACGATTTCCCATTCGCCTATGATACCTCATATAATGAAAATGAATATAAATATGGTGATATTACTATAGCATCAGACTTTGATGGTAATATTAACTTTGTTGCAGGTTTTAATATGTTAGAATCTGAAACAGTTAATCTTTATGATGTTTACTTCAATGGTGGTGATGCTGTTGCATTGGCCCCAATATTAAGTGGAGCAAAGTTGTACCCTTCTCATTATAGAAATTTAACAAATCCATATGAACTTGAACGTAAGGGTCTATTTGCTCAGGTTTATATTGATGTAAATGAAGATACCCGCATTACCCTTGGTGCAAGATGGAATGAATCAGAAAAAAGAGTTGCTGATGCTCANCANTTCTTAAATTCNATTATTCTTGCTGGNGGAACNNNTGTTGGAGACCCTGTTACAGCTGCAATNCAAAGAACNGANCCTAANTTAGGTCTAGTTTTTGCTGGANTNGCNCCACCTGCACTTCANCCAATTCCTGCACCTGGNGAACAAAGAGCTCTTACTGGTAATCCTNNTTCTTTTACAGAGGAAGAAACAACATATANNGCTGCTATAGATTGGACNCCNGACTTAGAAATGACTGATTCGACTTTAATCTATGCAAGTATTTCAAGAGGCTATCGTCCAGGNTTATTTAATCCNCCTGTCGATCCAGTTTTATTTGCAGGTGTAGATCCTCAAGCNGATCCAGAGTTNATTGATGCATTTGAAATTGGTATGAAGAATGTATTGATGGATAATCAATTAATAGCAAATTTATCAGCTTTTTATTATGACTATCAAGGTCTTCAAGTTTCAAAAATTATAGCTAGAACATCTGTTAATGAAAATATTGATGCAGAAATGACAGGTCTTGAGGCTGAACTTGCTTGGTCACCTTCATCAATACCAGGCTTGAAAATTGATGCACAATTTTCACTATTAGATACTGAAGTTGCTGGAGGAACTAAATCACTTAATCCGCATGACCTCACAGGTAGGGGTATTGGTGATTCACAAGGCTGGGTTTTAAAAGATATTGGGAATGGTTCCACATGTGGATTTACTAAAGCCCAACTACAAGCTGGTATAGCTGGTGGTGTTCTTAATGCCAACCCTGCTGCTGGAGCTCTAGATGTATATCTTTTACCAAAAACTTTATCAGTTAATAACTTTGATTCTGCTGATCCTTCTGGAACAGTGGATCCATTAGCTCAAATTTTTGGAATGGGCGCTCTACCAACACTCGGTAATTGTACCTCAATGGTTACAAAATTAACTGCTGCTGGTTTAGGTGGTTTTTATGAAGTGGAATATGATCTAGGTGGAAATGAACTAACTAATGCTCCAAGTGCTACAGCACATATTGGAATTGAATATACTGCAGATTTTACAGACTCAAATCTACAAATTATTTCTCGGTTAGATTATTACTGGCAGGACTCAATGTGGACTCGACTNTANAANACNNCNAGAGACNCAATNGANTCTTGGGATGTTATTAATGCTCAAGTTATNATTAAACCAACAGACTCTGATTTTTATGCAAGACTTTGGGTTCAAAATCTAGCTGATGATGATAACCAAACTGGTGCATATTTTACAGATCCTTCTTCAGGTCAATTTAGAAATGATTTCTATATGGAACCTAGAATGTTTGGTGTTACTTTTGGAGCTAAGTTCTAAACTTAGATCATAAAAGAAATTAAGCGCGGTAGAAATATCGCGCTTTTTTTTGCCTATTTTTTTGAAGTAATAGAGAGAAAAACTGTTTCTAAAGACGCTCCTGAAACAGTGAAATCACTAACAGCTAAGCCTGATTCTTCAACCTTTCTGAGGATATCTCTTGAAGTCTCATTTTTTGGATTATAGCCTATTATAATGTTCTTATCTTTATCAATTATTGCACCCATATCTATTAAAGNAGGACTAAGCTCTTCAATATCTTCTATAGGTTTAATGGTCAAACTTTTAGAGTCAGCATCATTTAAAATTTCTTGTGTTGGTGCACATCTTACGATTTGCCCATTATCTACAATTGCTATTGTATCACAAAGCTCTTCAGCCTCTTCAAGATAATGGGTTGTTAAAATAATTGTTGTTCCATATTCATTGAGTTTTTTAATGTAAGTCCATAATTGTTGTCGTAACTCAATATCAACACCAGCAGTTGGCTCATCTAATATTAAAATAGGAGGCCTATGAACCATAGACTTAGCGACAAGGAGTCTTCTTTTCATTCCGCCTGAAAGTGTCCGTGTATAAGAATCTGCCTTATCTTCAAGATCAAGAGTTTTTAAAAGAAAATCTACGTTTCGATCCTTAGGCATAACACCATACATACCNGCTTGTTGATTTAGTGTTTCTCGTGGTGAAAAAAATGGATCAACATAAATTTCTTGAGGAACAACGCCTAAAGATGCACGGACAGATCTTGGGTTTTTATCAAGATCAAATCCCCAAACGATAGCTTTACCAGATGTCTTAAGGGTTAAACCAGCAAGAATATTTATAAATGTCGATTTACCGGCGCCATTTGGGCCTAAAAGACCAAACATTGAGCCTCTAGGAATATTTAAGTCAATAGAATCAAGTGCTAGTAAATTTCCTGTACCACCAACGCCTTTGTACTCTTTGGATAATCCTTTAATCTCAATTGCACTATCTGGAAGAATTTCGTTTTTCATGTCACTCTATATATATTTTAATGTAGTATATTTGAATCTTTCATCTACACAAACTAAGTGCAATAGTAAAATATAAAACAAATGAAGAATAATCAAAAACATATATATCTTGTAGACGGCTCTACATATATTTTTAGAGCCTACCATGCCCTCCCACCTCTAACACGAAAATCAGATGGGTTTCCAGTGGGTGCAATATCTGGTTTCTGTAATATGCTAGATAAACTTATACGAGATGAAAAACAGAAAAATAATTTAACACATCTTCTTGTTGTCTTTGATGCNTCGGGAAAAACTTTTCGTAATAAAATATANTCCGACTACAAAGCTAATAGATCATCTCCACCAGAAGATCTTATTCCACAGTTTCCTATTATTAGAGAAGCAACTGATGCATTTAATGTCCCTCACGTTGAGCTATTGGGATATGAGGCTGATGATTTAATTGCAAGNTATACTAAATCGGCTCTTTCAAAAGGTATGCAGGTAACGATCGTTTCATCAGATAAGGACTTGATGCAATTAGTAGGTAAAGGCGCAAGCATGTTAGATACGATGAAAAATCGTATAATTAATGATAACGAAGTTATTGAAAAATTTGGGGTAAAACCAGATAAAGTTATTGATGTTCAATCTTTAGCAGGAGACTCAATTGATAATGTCCCCGGTGTTCCTGGCATAGGAATCAAAACAGCTGCTCTATTAATTAATGAATATGGCAATTTAGATAAGTTAATTGAGAACGCTTCACAAATTAAGCAAACAAAGAGAAGAGAGAGCATTATAGAGTTTGCAGAGCAAGCCAGGATAAGTAGAGAGTTAGTTACACTAAAAGACGATATTGAACTTCCAATATCTATTGATGATATAGAAATTCAATCAATAGAGCCAAAGAGATTAATTGCTTTTCTAAAAGCAATGGAGTTTAAAACATTAACCGAAAAAAAAGCTAANGAATTTAATATTTCAATTGATGAAATAGATNCACAAAAATTAGAATTAAACTTTAATCCTTCNGAAGATATACAAAANACTGAAAAGACTGAGGAAAATATCAAAAATTTTGAATATGAGAAGTATTCCACCATTCATAACATTGAAGAACTNATAGAATGGAAAGAAAAAATTTTAGAGAAGGGCTTCGTCGCAATTGATACTGAAACAGATTCTTTAAATGCAATTGAGGCAAACCTTATAGGGTTTTCAATGGCCATTAATAATAATGAAGCCTGCTATGTACCATTAAATCATTTAGAAGAAAGACCGCAAATAGAATTAAGTCACGCATTAGAGATTTTAAAAGAAATAATGGAAGACGAAAGTATTTTAAAAATACTTCATAATAAAAAATATGACGGATTAGTTCTCCAAAAATATAATATATCAATTACACCTTACGATGATACAATGTTAATTTCATATTCAATCGGCTCTGGTGGAATAAGGCATAACCTAGATGCATTAGCTAAAAATTACCTATCACATAATACAATGTCATTTAAAGAAATTGCAGGAACAGGTAAGAGCCAAAAATTATTTAATGAAATTGATATTAATACAGCTACTAAATANGCTGCGGAAGACGCAGATGTAACTCTCAGACTATGGAANATTTTAAAGCCTAANTTANCACAAGATAGGCTTTCTTCTGTTTACGAAACAATTGAGAGACCTTTGGCAAAAGTAATTATGGATATGGAAAATCATGGTGTTTCTATAGATGAAAAAATACTCAANAAATTATCTGAAAAATTTGAAGGAAAAATAAAGAATATTGAAAAAAGTTGTTTTGAATTAGTAGGAGAGGAATTTAACCTTGGGTCACCTAAGCAAATTGGTGAGATATTATTTGATAAACTTGGCATAAAGGGNGGAAAAAAAACTCCCTCGGGATCTTGGTCTACTGACGCTGATACTTTGACTTTTCTNGCCTCAAACGGTAATGCTCTTCCAAAACTCCTCTTGGAATGGAGAGGACTTTCAAAATTAAAATCAACTTATACTGATGCACTTCCAACATTTGTTAGTAAAACAACTAATAGAATACATACATCTTATGCTATGTCATCAACATCAACAGGGAGACTATCATCGTCAGACCCTAATTTACAAAATATACCTATCCGTAATGAAGATGGGCGTGAAATTAGAAGTGCNTTTGTTGCAGAAGAAGGAAGTTCTTTGATTAGCGCTGATTATAGTCAAATTGAATTAAGGATTATTGCCCATATGGCGGATGATAATAATCTTAAACAAGCCTTTAGAGAAAAAATTGANATTCATTCCTTAACGGCATCAGAAGTTTTTGGGATACCCTTGAAAGATATGGATAATGAAACAAGGCGTAAAGCGAAAGCTATAAACTTTGGGATAATNTATGGTATTTCTGCTTTTGGTTTATCTAATCAACTTGATATATCACGATCTGANGCCTCTGATTATATAAGATCATATTTTGAAAAATTTCCATCGATAAGAGATTACATGGAAACAACAAAAGAATTTGCAAAAGATAATGGATTTGTAAAAACCTTATTTGGAAGNAAATGTATAATAGAAGGCTCTGCAAATCGTGGTCCCGGAGGAAAAGCTTTCATGGAAAGAGCTGCAATTAATGCACCAATTCAAGGTACNGCAGCTGATATAATTAAAAGAGCTATGATAAAGATCCCTCAAGTTTTAAAAAAGGAAAGTCTNTCATCAAAAATGATTATGCAAGTACATGATGAATTAATTTTTGAAACCAANGATGATGAAATCGGCAAAACTATAGAAATAGTAAAAAATCAAATGTCTCAAGCTCATAAACCAGTTGTTAATTTATCAGTTGATTTAGAAGTAGAAGCAGCCTTTGGAAAGAATTGGGATCAAGCACACTAAATNTAAAATTATGATAGATTAATTCTTGGCGCTGCCTGAATAACATCTTGGTCAACATGCTCTTCATAAATTGAAAAATTATTAGTAAACATTTCTACTAGTTTCGTTGCTTGAGCATCATAATTATCTTTATTTGACCAAGTATTTCTAGGATCTAGTATAGTTTGATCAACTCCCTCTACTGATAAAGGTACTTCAAATCCAAAAAATTGGTCATTTCTCATTTCAGCACTATTAAGTGTTCCATTTAAAGCNGCAGATAATAAAGCACGAGTAGCTTTTATAGGCATCCTATTACCCACACCAACNGGTCCACCAGACCAACCTGTATTGACCAACCAACAATTTACATCGTATTTATGAATAAGGTTCTTTAATAAATTACCATATTCAGATGGNTGTCTTGGCATAAAAGGNGCTCCAAAACATGCAGAAAATGTTGCCTCGGGNTCAGTTACACCCTTCTCAGTACCAGCNACTTTTGCAGTATAACCAGATAAAAAATGATACATTGTTTGNGATCCTGAAAGTTTNGCGATTGGAGGTAAAACTCCAAAAGCATCGCATGTCAAAAGAATAATATTCTTTGGTATAGGGCCTCTCCCAGTTTCACTTGAATTTGGAATAAAGGATAAAGGATAAGCACCACGAGTATTCTCAGCAAGAGTATCATCATCAAGATCTAATTCACCAGTTTCTTCATTTAGAACTACATTTTCTAAAATAGTTCCTACCTTTTTAGTTGTTTCATATATTTCTGGCTCTGCATCTTTTGATAATCTGATCATTTTAGCGTAACAACCGCCTTCAAANTTAAAGACACCATTCTCTGACCATCCATGCTCATCATCACCAATTAAAGTTCTTTTTGGATCTGCAGATAGAGTTGTTTTTCCAGTACCTGANAGNCCAAAAAATATTGCAGAGTCATTTTCGTTTCCAACATTCACAGAACAATGCATTGGCATTACNTTTTTAGGAGGTAATAGAAAATTTAGCATTGTAAATACAGATTTTTTAATTTCACCTGCATATGATGTTCCAGCTATTAAAACAATCTTTTTGGCAAAGTTAACCGCTATAACTGTTTCTGAACGNGAGCCATGTCTATTTGGGTCAGCCTTAAAGCTTGGTAAATCTATTATAACAAACTCAGGATCNAAATCCGTCTTTTCTTCATCTTTAACAGTTATTAATAAATTTTGAATAAATAGAGANTGCCAGGCATATTCTGTATAAATTCTTGTGGGTAATCTATATTGAAGATCTGCCCCACCATAAAGATCCTGAATAAAAAGATCCTTATCATTTGAAAAATCGATCATGTCTTTATAAAGAGTATCAAAATTATCCTCAGACATTTCTTTTGCGTTATTCCACCAAATTGCATCTTCGTTTGCAGATTCCTTGACAACGAATTTATCTTGAGCAGATCTGCCAGTATGNACCCCTGTTTCTACAACCATGGCGCCGTCTTTAGATAACTTTCCTTCGCCGCGCTCTAATATAATTTTATATATTTCTTGTTGNTTTAAATTCCAGAAAACACTATTTAATGATGAAAATCCATGATTTTCGGGACCTGATGCTGAAAAATTTTCACCTACTTCTCTCACTATTTACCCCTTAATTTATAAATATAATTCACACTTATATCAGAAAATTCTCAACAAGCAATGTAAGGTACTATATAGTTTATTCAAGAGAATTAGTTAACTAAAAAAGGCTTAAAATGACTNATATATGTTTAATTGACGATGATCAGAATATTCTAGCTTCTTTAAGCTTAGCACTTAAGTCTGAAGGTTATATAATTAGNACTTTTTCAGATGGCCTTTCTGGATTGAATTCNCTTAAAGAGGATGATTATGATATTGCTATATTAGATATTAAAATGCCTAGGCTTGATGGTTTAGAGGTTTTACAAAAACTAAGACAANCATCTAATTTNCCTGTCATTTTTCTAACCTCAAAAGATGAGGAGGTTGATCAACTTCTTGGCCTAAAAATGGGTGCAGATGATTATATTACAAAACCATTCTCACAGAAATTATTAATTGAGAGAGTAAAAGCTATTCTAAGGCGCTCTAAAGATACTCTGACTTCAAATGATAAAGAAACCAGNAATATAATAAANAGAGGAAAGCTATCGTTAAATATGAGTAGATATGAGTGCTTTTGGNATGATGTTGCAATTAAATTAACGGTCACAGAATTTCTTCTTTTGGAATCTTTAGCATCTAGGCCAGGATATGTTAAAAGTAGAGATCAGCTTATGTCGGCTGCTTATGATGATGATATTTATGTAGATGATAGAACNATCGATAGCCATATAAAACGATTGAGAAGAAAGTTTAAAAATTTAGATAAAAATTTTGAATCAATTGAGACACTTTATGGTGTCGGGTATCGTTATATTAAAGAATAATGTTTAGTTTCTTAAAAATAAAATCTCTAGGTTCAAGAATTATTGCNATAAATTTAATAGGTCTAATCTTNCTTGCCATAGGGTTTATATTAGTTGATAAATCTGAAAATAATCTTATTGAAGCCAGNAAAGAAGCTCTTATCTTACANGCAAATCTTATTGCATTTTCTTTTACATTGAGTTCAGACGTCTCAAGCCAAGATAATAATATAGATAATTTATTCTTAACNAGAAATTGGTCATCAACAAAAATTGCTAGAACTCAAATCTTCAATGATAATCTCATTAAAATATTTGACTCGAGAGACTTTCAAAAAAAAGAAGATGAAAAAGNAGAATCTCAAAAAATTTTTTTCTCAAATTATATTAAAAAGATCGTTGAATTTTTTGATAGAGATGCACCCCTTTTACCCGAAGTTGGATACTCTAGTGNTGACCTNAGAGANGCTATTCAAGGAAAAACAAAAGCATCAGAGTATAAATTAAGAAATGGTGGNATCACNGTTCATGTAAGCATACCACTTGAAAGAAATAACTCAAAAAAAGAAGTTCTGTTATTATCAACTCAAGAAGGTGATATAGGAAGAATACTGCAGGAAGAAAGGCAAAGATACTTAAGAGCCTTCATTATCGCTCTATCAATAAGTTTATTCCTATCAATATCTTTATCGAGCACAATTGCTAGGCCTCTTAATAGACTTGCTAGGGCTACAGAAGGCGTTTCTAATGCTGGTATTGGAGAAATACCTGCTATGGANGGTAGAAAAGACGAAATTGGAGTATTAGCAAAATCAGTAAAAAGAATGACAAGAGCTCTTCAGGATAGAGTTAAGTCCGTTGAGGCGTTTGCTGCTGATGTTGCGCATGAACTCAAAAATCCATTAACATCTCTTCAAAGTGCTATAGAAACNATACAAATATCCAATGAAGAAGAAGANAAAAAACAATTAATTAAAATTGCCTTTAAAGATTTAAAAAGATTAGACCGTTTAATTTCTGATATCTCATCATCGTCTAGGCTAGAGGTAGAGCTTGCAAAAGGTGAATTTGATATAATAGATATTAGAGACGTTCTNGAATCTGTAATGGAGGTAACAAAAACAAATATTACNAAAAAAATGAATGTNGATATAAATCTTAAATTACCTAAAAATAAAATAGAGATCCTTGGAATTGGCGACCGTATTGCGCAAGTATTTTACAATTTAGTAGATAATGCATTATCATTCTCTAAAGAAGGTTCTACTATAGATATTGTTGCTACAACGACAGAAAACGAAGCTATTATAGAAATTAAAGATCAAGGACCGGGTATCCCAAAGGAAAATCTTGGAAGAATTTTTGAGAGGTTTTATACATTCCGACCAGAAGAAAAAACCTTTGGAAATAATTCAGGGCTTGGCTTATCAATTTGCAAACAGATAATAAAATCATTAAATGGAACGATAATTGCTACTAATGCATTGGAAGGTGGTGCAGTTTTCACTATAACCCTTCCATTAAGCAAAAATAGGAAAGAAAGAAAATGATTGGTATTATTATTGTAACGCATGGAAATTTAGCTTTAGAACTTAAGTCTGCAATGGAGCATACCTTAGGAATTCAAAAAAATATCGAGATAATATCTATTAAACCAGACGATGATTTGGAAATTAAAAAATCCGCCTTAGAAGAATCAATAAAAAAAGTTGATGAAGAAAATGGAGTTATAATTTTAACAGACATGTTTGGTGGAACTCCTTCAAATTTAGCTATATCTCTCCTGAAGATAGGAAAAGTTGAAATAATATCAGGTGTTAATCTCCCAATGCTAATAAAATTAATTGGCCTCCGTGATTCCAATGATCTTCAAAAAGTTGCTACAGAAAGTAAGGAGTCTGCTCAAAAATATATTTCCATTGCCAGTGAAATATTATCTGAAAATAATAAATAACCTTCTTAATAAATTTAATTTCAAAAAGATTATTATACTCTTAAATAACTTGTTTAATTTTCGTGTAATATCTTAATTTTCATTATATATAGTAGTTAAATATTTATCTGGAGAGAATTATGAGTTTTGATGATTATAAAGTGGCGGATATTAATCTAGCAGAATGGGGCCGTAAAGAAATAGCTATAGCCGAAACTGAAATGCCGGGGCTCATCTCACTCAGACAAGAATATAAAAGCGAGCTTCCATTAAAAGGCGCCAATATTGTAGGATGCCTTCATATGACTGTACAAACAGCTGTTTTAATTGAAACATTAATTGAGCTTGGGGCTACAATTAGATGGTCATCATGTAATATTTTTTCAACACAAGATCATGCTGCCGCTGCAATAGCTGCAAAAAATATTCCGGTTTTTGCATGGAAAGGTGAAACTGACGAAGAATATGATTGGTGTCTCGAAAAAACTGTTCAAGGGCCTGATGGGTGGAAGCCTAATATGATACTCGATGATGGCGGGGATTTGACACAATTAATCCATAAAAAATATCCTGAAATATTAGAGAATATAAAGGGATTATCAGAGGAAACTACAACCGGCGTACTTCGTCTTTATGAGATGGAAAAAGATGGCTCATTAGGTGTTCCAGCTATAAACGTTAATGATTCTGTAACTAAATCAAAATTCGATAATCTATATGGATGTAGAGAAAGTTTAGTTGATGG
>PAGD01000018.1 GCA_002704345.1 Rhodobiaceae bacterium
ATGCTGGTATAGCCGGTGTTAGAGGTCGAATTGATTAAGTTGATGTTGTAGAAGCTAAGAAGATTTTTGATGTTAATTTCTTTGGAGTTTGGCACGGATGTGCAGTTTTTAGNAANAAAATGATTGAACAAGGNACGAAGNCAGCTATTTATAATCTTGGTTCTGANAATTCATTATTTATTGCAGTACCAAAATCAGTTGCTTATGTAGCNTCTAANCATTCGGTTTTTGCTTTAAGCGAGAGTTTAAGAAATGATCTTCCAGATTTTATTCACGTTGGTACAATATTTCCTGGTTATGTAGACACACCTTTAACAAGCCAAGCCGAAGGAGGGATGAATGCTGATGAATTTGCTAAGATTGTTAAAGAGCAAATTAAAAATGAAGAGCATATAATAGTTTCACATGCATACAATAATGTTCATATTGAAAAAAGAAATAACGAGATAAGTTNNGCTTATAAAAAATATGCACCACGCTATGATGGAGACGATGAATATGATGTTAAAACTATTCTTTCAAAATTATAAAAAATATTTTGAATAATAATAGTTTTCTTACGAAACATTGAGTGGGATTAAAATTAATATTAAGAAAATTAAAAATGGATACTTAGTTTCACATCCTTGGGATAATAAATGAAAGTTTTATGTTTAGGTGGTAGTGGCGGCATGGGAAGGTATGCTGTTAGAGTTATAGCTAAATTTCCAGAATTAGAGGCTATTACAATTGCAGATTTAAATGAAGAAGCTGCTAAAGAATTCGCAAATTCCTTTGATNCAAATATTAAAGGAATTNGTCTTGATGTAACAGATAANAAAAAAATGGCGAAAGCTCTTCAAGAGCATGATCTAGTTCTNAATACNATAGGCCCATTTTTTATGTTTGGAGTNCCTATTTTAAAAGCTGCTATCGAAAATAAGTGTCACTATATAGATATATGTGATGACTGGGAGCCTACCGAAGATATGTTAAAGCTCGACTCTCAAGCAAAAAAAGCAGAAATTACTGCAATTATTGGCTTAGGCGCCAGTCCTGGAATTACTAATTTGCTAGCTCTAGTTGCTATCGAGGAATTAGATTCAGTTGATACTGTTGTAACNGGTTGGGATTTAAGTAGCGCAAATCCTGAAGAAGAAACGTCACAAAAAGGTACTAATGCTGCGATGATACATGGAATTCAACAAATGAGNGGNAANGTAAAAATTTTTGAGGATGGCAAGCTTAATATGATCCAATCACTTAAAAAGATTAAAATTGATTATCCAGGTCGAGGTATTTATCAAGCAAATATCTTTGGACACCCAGAGGCAATATCATTTCCTCACCACTTCCCACAAATAAAAAATTCAATAAATGCTGCTCATGGTGGTAATAATATAGATATCTTTATAATAAAAATTATCTTATGGCTTGCAGAAAAAAATATCATCTCACANGATAANGTAGCNAATTTTTTTGTTTGGCTAGAAACAAAAATGAAAAGACATNTTTCNTNTGAGGAAAGAGNAGGNNTGCCTCCAATTTATGGACTTACTCATGGAATCAAAAATGGNAATATTGCCTCGGTTGGAGTAACTCTTGCCACTAAAAAATCANCNAATGAAACCAGNATGGGAGAAGCAACAGGTCATCCTTTAGCATTGGGATTAAAACTTTTTCTTCAAGGAAAAATTAATAAATATGGGGTCTTTGCTCCCGAAGGAATAATAAATACTNAAGATTTTTTTAAAGAATATGCAGAATTAGAAGAGCTTGAAGAGGATCTAGATATATCTAGATCTTGGGAAATATAGTTTTGAAGAATAATAGTTTTTTTATGTTTGCTATTGAGTGGGAATGAAATGGATCCATTATCTCAAGGAACAGTTGGTGCAGCATTTGCACAATCTATTGCAAATAAAAATAATATTATTAAGATTGGTATTATTGGTTTTCTTGCTGGATTGGCACCTGATTTAGATGTTTTAATACGATCCGAAAATGATCCAATTTTATTTCTTGAGTACCANAGACAGTTCAGTCACTCACTTTTNTTTATTCCCTTTGGTTCATTNATTGTTGCTCTTCTTATCTTTCCTTTATTTAAGAAATCTATGGGTTTTAAAACTATCTANATGGCAAGTTTTTTGGGATATGCAACGCATGGATTACTTGATGCATGTACCTCTTACGGGACTTTACTTTTTTGGCCTTTCTCAAACGAGAGGATTACTTGGAANAATATATCTATTATCGATCCNCTCTTTACAATTCCTGTTCTAATCCTCATAGGAATTGCGATAAAAACAAGAAAAAGAATATTTAGTTTTTTTGCTATTGGATGGATTATTTTTTACTTATCTTTGGGTTTTATTCAATATGATAGAGCATTATCAGCTGCGATTAAGCTTGCTGAATCAAGAGGGCATGTTGCTGAGCGCATAACCCTAAAGCCATCATTTGGAAACTTGATTTTATGGAAATCCATTTATCAATATGAAGAAACTTTTTATGTTGATGCAATTCGAACCGTTAAATCAACTACTTGGTGTAAGGGTGAAACTACTAAAGTGTTTGACTATCAACATCATTTACCCAATCTTGATAAAGATAGTCAGCAAAGAAAGGATATTGAGAGGTTTCGTTGGTTTTCTCAAGATTATTTAGGCTATAACAAAGAAAAAAATCTCGTCACTGATATTCGTTATTCAATGATACCTAACCAGATTGCACCAATGTGGGGATTAGTTNTAGATGATAAACGCGGTATAAATGAGCATGCGATTTGGTGGACAAATCGCGATTTTGATCAAAGTCAGATAGACTTATTTAAAGATATGTTAAGTGGTAAAAAGTGTAGAAAATTTAAATAAAACAATAAAGAATTATAAGAGTTTCTAATTAATTTTATTAAGGAAAATCAATGAATAGAGTAACAGAACATACTGGGTCTAAGTATCCAATTATTCAAGCACCAATGGGATGGATAGCAAGGAGTCAGTTAGCTTCAGCAGTTTGTAATGCTGGTGGTTTTGGGGTAATTGAGACATCTTCTGGTGAGGTAGATAACTGTAAGGCTGAAATAGAAAAGATGTCTGAATTAACCGATCAACCTTTTGGTGTAAACTTACCATTACTATTTTTAAAAGATGAAAGTATGGTTAAATTCTGTGTTAAGCATGGAGTAAAATTTGTAACTACTTCTGCAGGCGATCCTTCAAAATATATCGATATTTTAAAATATGCAGGAATAACTGTTTATCACGCAGTTCCAAGTGTTGAGGGAGCTATAAAGGCTGCTAATTGTGGTGTGGATGGACTTGTTGTCGAGGGTACTGAAGGTGGAGGCTTTAAAAGTCCTGAAGAAGTTGGTCTTTTTGTATTAATACAAGCAATCAGGAAGCAGATAGATTTACCAATTATTGCAGCAGGTGGAATCGCAGATGGAGCTGGAATGGCAGCAGCTTTTGCAGTTGGAGCTGAAGGAATTCAAATGGGAACTAGGTTTGTTTCCAGTAAAGAGAGTCCTGTGCATGAGAATTTTAAAAATTATATTTTTAACTCCCCATTAAATGGTACTTGGATATTAAATAAAAGTTCCAAGCCTGTAATAAGAGCCCTTAGAACAGACCTTACTAAAGAAATACTTGATGCAGGAGAAATGGATATGGCTGCTATGAGGGGAATACAAGATTTATATTTCGGAGGCGATATGAATGCTGCTCCCGCTCTTTCTGGTCAATCAGTAGGTCTAATTGAAGGGGTTAAATCAGCCGAAGAGATTATTAAAGATACTATAAAAGAATTTAATGAAACATGTTCTAAGCTCGGTGGATTAAAACTATGATAAAAATGTCTGGCACTTCCTTGGTTATTGGTTCTACAGGTCTAATAGGAAAGAAACTAATCTTTGAGCTAGCAAAAAAAAATTCAGAAGTTATAGCTATTACCCGAAGATCCATAAGTAACCTTCCTGAAAACGTAGATCTTCTTGATATCAATTTTGATGATTTTCTAAAGAATGNAAGTCTTCCCTCTTGTGATCACATATATATNTGCTTAGGTACAACTATAAAAAAAGCTGGGAGTCAAAGTGAATTTAAAAAAGTTGATTTTGATTATTGTNTATCTTTTGCTAGGAAAGCAAGAGAGGCTGGTGCCACAAAAATTAGTTTGGTTTCTTCTGTGGGCGCAAACCCATATACAAAAAATTTTTATTTAAAAACAAAAGGCGAGGTTGAAGAAGAAATTAAAAAAATTGATTTTCAGGTCATAAATATTTTTCGTCCTAGCTTACTTCTTGGTCGACGAGAAGAAAGTAGATTTTTAGAAAAAATTGGACAAAATTTATCATCATTTATAAATCTTTTTTTAATTGGATATTTCAGAAAATATAGAAGTATAAAATCCTCCAAAGTTGCTTATTGTATGGCTAATTGCGAGCAAAGTGATGGAGTTAGATATTTTTACTTTGATGATTTTAATAATAATTATTAAGTGAGAAAAGGAACGAAAATGAAATTATTTAATAAGAAAAATAAATTATTTCCCTCTATAGAGCCCTTTGACAGTGGTTATCTTAAAAAGGGTGTTCATGAAATATATTATGAACAGTGTGGTAATCCGAAAGGTAAGCCAGCAATATTTCTACATGGTGGCCCAGGTGGAGGATGCGGCAAACTTTCGAGAAGATTCTTCGATCCAAAAAAATATAGAATTATTCTTTTTGATCAAAGGGGTTGTGGAAATAGTAAACCTCATACTTGCTTAGAAGACAACACAACTTGGCACCTTATTGAAGATATTGAATCAATAAGGGNGGAGTTAAATATTAAAAAATGGCTAGTATTTGGAGGTTCATGGGGAAGTACATTAGCTATAGCTTATGCTCAAAAATATCCTAAATATGTTAGCGAAATGGTTCTCCGTGGTATTTTTATGCTCAGGGAAAAGGAGCTTCAATGGTTTTATCAGTATGGTGCTAGCGAAATGTATCCAGAAGCATGGCAAGGTTTTTTAGAGGAGATTCCTGAAGAAGAAAGATCTAATTTAATAGAGGCCTACAGAAAAATTTTTTACGGAGAGGATAAAGAAAAAAAATTATCTGCTGCAAAAGCTTGGTCAAAGTGGGAAGCTTCTTGTAGCTTTATTAATTATAACCCTAATGCTGTAAAAGATTCTGTTAATGCTGAGTTTGCTCTAGCTTTTGCTCTTATAGAAAATCATTATTTTGTAAATAAAGGNTTTTTAGNTAACGAAAATCAACTTTTAGATAATATTGATATTATTCGAAATATCCCCTCTATNATTATTCAAGGAAGATATGATGTGGTTTGTCCTCCCACAACNGCATATGAGCTTCATTCTANATGGCCCGAATCTGAGCTTGTAATCGCACCTTTTTCTGGTCACTCTTCTTTTGAAAAAGAAATAACTCATGAGCTCATAAAAGCTACTAATAAATTTAGTAATAATTGATAGAGAGAGTTGAGATTTAAAATTAATTAACAATAATAATAAAAGTTAATAATATAGATAATATTTATTTAGGAAAANGATATGAGTAATGCAATTGAGAAGAATTTAAATGATAACGGAGTTTTAAAATTAAGTCTAAACAGGCCTGACGTTTTAAATGCTATGAACGCAGATTTAATAATGGGACTTTTGGATGGTTTCAATGAGGCTAAGGCTGACAAGAAAGTTCGATCAATAATTATTACTGGTAATGGAAGAGGATTTTGTTCTGGAGCAGATCTTGTAGACGGCGGTTGGCCTAAAACTAGAGGTTTAACAGGAGGAGAAGCTGGAGCTATTACTATGGAAAATGCCTTTAATCCTCTAGTTAAGGCTATTACGCAATCAACTAAACCTGTTGTTAATGCAATAAATGGAATGGCTGCCGGTGGAGGTGTGGGTTTAGCTCTAACAGGTGATATTGTAGTTGCAGCTGAATCTGCAAAATTTAAATTAGTTTTTGGTCCGAATTTAGGGATTATTTCAGATGTTGGTGCATCATGGTTTGTTCCTAACCTAATTGGTAGAGCTAGAGCAAATGGAATGGGTCTTCTGGGGGAAGATATATCAGCACAACAAGCTAAAGATTGGGGTTTAATTTGGGATTGTGTTCCAGATAATGAGTTGATGTCAGTATGTGAAGAAATTGCAAATAAACTTGCAAATGGCCCCACGGCTGGACTTAAAGAGATAGTCAAAGCTCATGATAAGGCTTTATCTGGATCGCTAAGCGAACAATTAGACTATGAAAAAGAAATTCAGAGAGTTAGATTGGACTCTAAAGAATTCAAAGAAGGTGTCTCTGCTTTTATAGAAAAAAGAAAACCTAACTTCAGAGACTTAGATTAGGTTCTAGTATTTGAATGATAGTTATTATTAACTTATTGATTACTTAATTATTGATATATAAACTGATTTAAAAAGGATTTTCTCATGTATGACACAATTATAAGAAATGGAACTATTATTGATGGCACCGGCGCAGACCGTTATGTTGCTGATATTGCATTAAAAGATGGTCGGGTAGCTGCTATAGGTGAAATTAATGAGCAATCTGATAACGAAATAGATGCAAAAGGTAAACTTGTAACCCCAGGTTGGGTTGATGTGCATACCCACTATGATGGACAAGCCACTTGGGATCCAGTTTTAGCACCATCCAGTTGGCATGGTGTAACAACAGTTGTTATGGGTAATTGTGGAGTAGGATTTGCACCTGTTAAACCAAAGGATAGGGATTTTCTTATTGAGTTAATGGAGGGAGTTGAGGATATTCCAGGCGCTGCTCTATCTGAGGGTATTGATTGGCAATGGGAGAGTTTTCCTGAATATCTTGATGCGTTAGAGTCTTTTCCAAGAGCAATTGATGTTGCCACTCAGGTCCCTCATGGAGCAATACGTGCATATGTAATGGGGGAGCGCTGTAATTCAGATTATGCTCCAACAAAAGATGAAGTAGATGAAATGGCTGAATTAGTTAGAGAGGGTGTAGAGGCTGGAGCATTAGGTTTTTCTAGCTCTAAAACATTATTACACAAAGACATTAATGGAGAGTATATGCCAGGAACTTTTTCTGGAAATGAAGAAATGCTAGCACTTGGCTTAGGAATGAAGGGTCTAAATAACTCTGTTTTTGAATTAGTATCAGATCATTTAGGGGAAGATGANGAATGGGAATGGGTTAAGGATTTCCAGAAGCAGACAGATTTAACTGTAACTTTGATCGCAACAACTGCTCCTGCTTATAAAAATAATAAGATGTATAATCTTGCTGAACAAGCACGACTTGAAGGACATGAAATTAGACCACAAGCTGCAGGACGACCTACTGGTGTATTACATGGTCTTCAGTCAAGTTTTCATGCATTTGTTGGACACCCAACTTGGAAAAATGAACTTGCATCCCTTAATCATGATGAATTATTGNCGAGATTACTGTGATCCAGCGACAAAAAAGAAAATTCTTGCAGAAGAAACCACTATCAAAAATGAATTACTACAGGATCTACCATCTTTAATGGGNCAAGTTTTTCCGCTTGGTGAAAAACCAAATTATGAACCTGAGTTTAAAGATAGTGTAGCTGGAATTGCGCTAGAACGTAATNTAGATGTTATGGAGGTTATGTATGACTTGCTTGTCCAAGGAGAAGGAAAAGAGCTTTTTTATCAACCTCTAGGTGGCTATCATACATATGACTTGGAACCCCACAAAAAATTACTGGAACATCCAAATGTATTATTTGGCCTTAGTGATGGCGGCGCTCATTGTGGTGTAATTGCAGATGCAGGTATGCCAACATTTATTATGACACATTGGGGAAGAGACAGAACACGTGGCGAAAAGCTCTCTCTTGAGTTTATAGTTAAATCCCTTACATCTAGCACAGCAGACGCTTTTGGCATGTTTGATCGTGGACGTTTAGAAGAAGGTAAAATTGCTGATTTAAATATTATTGATTTTGATGCTATGCGATTNCATAGNCCAGAAGCAGTTTTTGATTTACCTGCTGGTGGAAGACGTTTGGTACAACGTCCAGAAGGTTACGAACTNACTATTAAGGCTGGAGAAGTGATTTTTGATAATGGTATTCATACAGGTGCNCTTCCTGGAAAATTAGTTAGACGAAGCAATAAGAAAAAGGAAGTAAATATTTAACAGGTTAAGAATGATTAGCTCATCTAAATCAATAGAAGCATGCGCCTCCTATTATGGAAGTGAGTCTGATTCGGTAAAAAATTACCTTATTGAAGGTGAAAAAAAATCTTTTTCTATTAATAATCGTGGACCTATTTCTTTTGAAAAAGATGGTTCACTATCGTTATCAATAAGAAAAGCATACTCTAAATATGGTTTTTATATTTTTGAAAATGTTCTTAATGATGAAGAACTAGAAGATATAAAAATTGACTTGGATAAAATTCAAATTTCTTTTCCTACAGGCCCTGAAAGTAAAGTTAATTCTAATGGTGAACCTGCTCTTGGAGCATATAATAAAGCTTTAAATTTAGTCTGGTCTAAACCTCTAGGAGACCCTTTAGGAGGAACCTCATTAGCAAATGGACGACATCAGGTAAAAATGTTTGAGCCTAAAGCAAATGAAGATTCTCCTAATTCTGTTCCTTTAATATTACTTGGATCTTTGCAGTTTTCTGACGCATGTTTAAGAACGTATGCACATCCAAGACTTTTAAGAGTGGCAGAGGCTATTAACGGACCTGATTTTACTCCCTTTAATGAGGCGCTATTTATTAAAGAGCCAGGAGTTGGTGCTGCAGTTTCTTGGCATCAAGATGGGGTTACGCATTGGGAAAGTGAAGTTTTTAATGAAGATATTCATGGCTTTAATTTTATGGCCCAAGTTTTTGGAAGTACTGCTGTAAATGGTGTTTGGGTTTTACCTGGTAGTCATAAAATTGGTAAGATCGATATAAAGCAATTAATTGATGAGTCTGGAAGCGAACGCTTAAATGATTGTGTGCCAATTATTTGTAATCCTGGAGATGTTGTTATTTGTAATCGTCAAATTCTTCATGGGTCATTTCCTAATTGTGGTTATGAGCGAAGAATAACTGTTAATTTTGGCTTTCATAAACGTTCTTCGGTTCTGGATGTAAGGGGAGGGGGCGTTCATAGTGCCTCTCAAATTTTTGACAAAGAAGTTATTGAGCGTCGTTCAAAAGTTATAGGGTATGCAATTGAAGCTCGAAAANAAAGATTTCCTATGGAAGATCCATATAGATACCTACCTTTTCAGAAGACTGGGAGATCTTTCCAATGGAATGAAAATTCTCGAAAAGACCTTATAGATTATAATCTAGACGATTTAAGTATTTAGTTTATTAAAATTGATTTAAGGAAGAGTAATTATGTCAGACAAAAATTCAAAACAAATAAGATCAAAAGTAACAAGTGATGGGAATATAGAAATATCTATTGCGACTGTTGAAAAGCCAATACCATCCGATAATGAAGTCTTAATAAAAGTAGAAGCAGCTCCAATCAATCCTTCTGATTTAGGACTTCTATTAAGTTTTGCAGCAGATTTAAGTACAATTAATATATCTGGTTCTGGTGATGAAACTGTAACCTCTATGAAGATAAATCCATCTTTGATGAATGCCATGAAACCTCGATTAGATCAATCTATGCCTGTAGGAAATGAAGGAGCTGGTATAATTGAAGGCGCAGGTGAAAATACAAAAGATCTAATAGGTAAAGTAGTTGGCCTAGCTGGTGGCTCAATGTACTCCCAATACAGGTGTGTTCCTGCATCAAGTTGTTTGGTTATGAATGAAGGAACAAGTTCTGCAGATGCAGCATCTTCTTTTGTTAATCCTTTAACAGCTTTATCTTTCTTAGAAACAATGAAAATGGAAAATCATACTGCCATTATTCATACTGCTGCCGCATCAAATCTAGGCCAAATGTTAGTTAAGATTTGTAAAGATGATGCAGTTCCTCTTGTTAATATAGTTAGAAAAGATGAACAAGTAGAGATTCTTAAAAATCTAGGAGCCAAGTATATATGCAATACTAGTGATGATAATTTTATGGAAAATCTTGTTGAAGCTCTAGTTGAAACAGGTGCAACATTAGGTTTTGATGCAACTGGAGGAGGAAATAATGGCGAACTGCCAGGTCAAATACTCTCCGCAATGGAGATAGCTGCAAATAAAACCGCCAAAGAATACAGTCGTTATGGCTCAGATACATATAAACAAGTTTATATCTATGGCGGACTTGATCAATCACCAACAATTCTTAAAAGAGCTTATGGTATGTCATGGGGCCTGGGGGGTTGGTTATTAACCCCTATGATTGGAAAAATTGGAATGGAGAAATTTCAAGAAATGAGAATGAGGGTAGCCAAAGAAATTAAGACCACTTTTGCCAGCTCATATGCTCAGGAAATATCTTTTGAGGAAATGTTACAACCTGAAACAATAATAAACTATGCAAAACAAGCCACTGGAAAGAAATATTTAGTGAATCCTCATAAATAAATTTTTTATAAAATCTACTTTTTATATATTGAAGATTTCAAAGGTAGATTCTTTTAATAGGTAATAAAAAAGGAAAAACCTTGAAAAAGTTTTCTGAAATTGAAATAAGTGAAATAATTGAGTTAGCGCTATCAGATCATGCAAGTTTCGATAATATTAAATCAATTTATGGTATTGGCGAAAAGGATGTTAAAAAACTTATGAGAGAAAACTTAAAATCTAATTCCTACAAAACATGGAGAAAAAGGGTTCGAGAGTTTTCTGATAGAAGATATAACTATAAATGAATAGCTCTCAGATATATTTTCATAATTTTGAGTTAATTGATCATAAAAAGAAATCTATACTTTTTATTCCCGGTGCCGGCATGGATCATAGGTTTACTAGGGCTCTGAATTTTTCAAAAGCTGAATATAACCCACCTTTAGTCATTGACTTACCTGGACATGGAGATTCAAAAGGCTCCTCATGTAATAATATTAAATCATATAGTAAGTTTTTAATAGAAGCATTGAAGAGTTATGATCTTAATAATATAGCTCTTTGTGGTCATAGCATGGGTGGTTTAATTGCGATAGATATGTTGATTAATCATAACTATCCAGCTAAGTCATTAATTTTGCTTAATAGTATTTACCCTATAAAAGTATCAAAATTTTTAATTGAAAAAGCTAAAATAAGTAATGGTGAGGCTTCAAGTTTTATTATTAAATATGGACTTTATAAAAAACTGATAGGTATTAAAAATATATTTCCACAAAAAGAAGATCTAATTATGTTGGATGATTTACAAGCATGTAATAACTATGAATTAAGCTCAAGCGATTTAAAACGCCTAAATCTATCTGTTTCAATTATTCTAGGAAGTAAAGATAAACTCGTCGACTTAAAAGAATTAGAGAATTTTATCAATCATGTTTCTAGTAAAACTTATACTATTGATGAGACTGGGCACTTCCCCTTTTTTGAAGATCCAGGTAAATTAAGTAGACTAATAATGTCTGTAGTTTAGAGTATTGCTTTCTAGCTAAACTAGCTTCTTCATTAGCTATACTTGGGAGGGTAAAAGCTGNGTGATTTTTATATTTTAGATTGTGGACTCGCTACTGAGTTAAAAAGAAAAGGCTTTGATCTTCCTGATTGGAAGAATTCTATATGGTCCGCTCAAGCTTTAATTGATGCGAAAGATCTAATTATAGATATACATAAAGAAAATATCCAAGCAGGAAGTGATGTTATTACGACAAGTAATTATTACACAACTCCATTAATCTTAAAAGATACTGGTTTAGATTACAGAGAATTGAGTGAAACTGCACTTTATTTAGCTGAAGAAGCGGTTAAAAGCAGTGATAAGAATACTATGATAGCAGGATGTTTCCCGCCAATAAATGTTTCTTTTCGGCCTGATCTTACGCCGGATAAAAATGAAGTTGAGGACTTTTACGAAACACTCGCCAATATATACAAGGAAAGAGTGGATGTGATTTTATGCGAAACAATGGCATCAATTTTTGAAGGAAATATTGCTGCTAAAATTGCAACTAAACATTTTGATAAGGTTTGGTTAAGTTGGAATACACGTGGGCTTGATCCATTTCTTATTCCATCAGGAGAAAATTTATCTGAAGCAGCTAATGAAGTATCAAAATATAAACTAGATTGTCAGCTTGTGAATTGTGCTCATGCAAACCTTATTACTCAGTCTCTTGAAGTCTTAAAGTCTTGTGTTCCTGATATTGGTGTTTATGCAAATTCTTCAGTTCATTCTCCACGAGATGAAAAATTAGNTAGCTATGAAAACATTAGTGAAGTTCATTACCATCATATGGCTGAAATATCTCCAGAAGAATATTTAAATTTTGCTAAAGAATGGATCTCTATGGGAAGCAAGGTAATTGGTGGTTGTTGTACTACTACTTCAGAGCATATAAAGCTAATTGCGGACGTTAGAATTTAANATTACTCAACAGTGAAAATTTTATAAATATTATAGTTTCCAGCTAATTTTCTTGATTATTCTTTAAAACTCTAATTATAAAAAAAACAAAATTTCTTTTAATATCATTAAAACTAATATTAAGCTTCCGATACCAAAAATTGTAGCTCGCCATGAAACATTATTCACAGTTATTTGAATGGCAGAATGTATTATTCTTGTTACAACATAAAACCAAGCAAGAAAAATATTAGTAGTATCAGTATTTCCAATTAGAAAAATATATATTGTAATTGCATAAAAAAGAGTTGGTTGTTCAAAAATGTGATTATAATTATCAGTTAAATACCTAGCCTTTTCTGGAAGCTTTGGATGTAAGTCAGCTGAATGTTTTGCAAATTGAAGCTTACCCCACATTTTATATATACCAGGAACTCTAGTAGAGGCAAAAATTACTAAAATTATTCCTGATAAAACAATCATACCAAACATTGGGTATAGTATTTCCATAATTAAATTCTCCCATTGTTTATTCTATAGAAAAATATAACATTAAACTAAATTGATTTAAAACACTTCAAGGAGAATACTATGAAAGCTATAGGAATTATGCGCTATGGGGGACCTGAGGTCTTAGAGGTTATTGATGTGCCTGAAGTAAACGCTGGTTATAAGGAAGTAAGAATTAAAAATTTTGCGTCTGCTGTAAATCCTACAGATATCGTAGCAAGAAGTGGAATGATTGCTAAATTTCGTAAAGAAAACCCAGTCTTCCCAAGTGTTCCTGGGATGGATGTTGCAGGTATTGTTGATCAAATTGGTGATGGAGTTAGAGGCGATATTAATATAGGTGATAGAGTTATGGGAATGGTTATACCTGATGGAGATTATGGTGCTTACAGAGAACAATTAGTGCTCAATCAAGATGCTGTTGTATTAGCTCCTAAAAATACTTCACATGAAGAAGCATGCACACTTCCAATGAATAGTTTAACGGCTCGTTTGTCTTTGGATTTATTAAATTTAAAACCTGGACAGGTAATAGCTGTAACCGGAGGGCCAGGGGCATATGGCGGTTATGTTATTCAACTTGCAAAAGCAGATGGTCTCAAGGTTTTGGCTGACTCAAATCAGGATGATGAGAGTTTGCTTAAAGATCTTGGTGCAGATATTATTATTTCTCGCGATAAAAATTATGTTGATCAAGTAAGAGATCATTTCCCAAATGGCGTAGATGGTCTAGCAGATGGTGCTTTATTAAATGAAAAAGCGATAGATGCTGTTAGAGATGGAGGATTTTTTACTTCAATCAGGGGATTTAAGGGCTTGCCTCAAAGGAACATTAACTTCTCTGCTACATGGGTTACTGCTTATAATTGCGATAAAGAGAAATTAGATAAAATTCGTCAACAAGTTGAAGACGGTTTAATTACTCTTAGAGTTGCCGATGTGGTTGACCCTGATAATGCTGCAGAAGCCCATAAGAGACTTGAGAAGGGCGGAACTAGAGGACGAATGGTTATTAAATGGAGTTGAGATAATATTTACAGTTAGTTTTTATGATTAAAAGAAAGGAGGAAAAAATGATTGAAGTACATCACCTAAATAACTCAAGGTCTCAAAGAATACTATGGCTTTTAGAAGAACTAGAGGCTCCATACAAGATTATAAATTACAAAAGAGATTTAGATACTAATTTAGCTCCAGAAAAACTCAAAACAATTCATAGTCTTGGCAAATCGCCAGTTATTAGTATTGATGGTAAGGTTATAATAGAATCTGCTGCTATTTCTACTTATATTATTGATCAATACGCACCTTCAGGATTTTCACCTGACCAAAATGATGAAGATTATTATAAGTATTTAGAGTTGATGCACTATGCTGAGGGATCTGCAATGTTACCTCTGTTGCTTCTACTTTATTCCAGTTCTTTAGGAGAAAATGCTGAACCATTAATGGGTAGAATTTTTTCTGAAATAAACCTTCATATAGGATATCTCTCAGAATGTTTGGGAGATAATGAATTTTTTTTTAGAAACAAGTTTTCTGGCTTAGATACAATGCTTTCTTTTGTTTTAGAAGCTGCAAAAATTTCTGACTCTTTAAAGACATTTCCAAACCTTACTAATGCTCTTGATAGATATCAATCAAGGCCTGCATATAAAAAAGCACTAGAAAAAGGTGGTGAATATATATTAGGTTCGTAATTAAGAATAATTAATTTTGATAGGAGGTTAATTTGAAGCCAGTATGTTTAATAATTGGTGCAGGTGCAGGAATAGGGGGTAATGTAGCAAAAAAATTTGCTAGTGAGGGTTACCACTCATATCTTTGCAGAAGAACTGATGAAGAAGGGCTAGATAAGTTAATTAATAGTATAACAAGCAAAGGTGGATCTGCGTCAGGATCACTTATTAATGCTATTGAAGATAATTCATTAGAAGAATTAATTTTAGAAATAGAGAAAAATATCGGTCCCATAGAGGTAGTCGTATATAATCTGGGTGCTCAAACTGGTATGAAATCTCTTGATCAAACAACACACAAAGAATTTGAGTGGGGCTGGAAAATAGCTAGTTTTGGGCTCTTTAGAGTAGCAAAAGTTTTGTGTCCTTTAATGGAGGATAGAGGAAAAGGAGTTATTTTAGTTACATCAGCAACTGCTGCGATGAGGGGAAATGCAAATCAACATTCTCATTCATCAGCAATGGGTTCCAGAAAGATGCTTTGCCAAACATTAAATGCAGAATTTTCTTCTAAAGGAATTCATACAGTCCATATTGTAATTGATGGTGCAGTTGATGCTCCTGATACTTTAGGAAAAATTTTGGGTCCAGAGTTGTACCAAAAGCTCAGAGAAACGAAAGGAATGGAGCACGATGGCTTGCTATTACCAGAAAAAATAGCTGAAACATATTATCACTTATCTCAACAACATAGATCTGCTTGGACATATGAAATAGATCTAAGGGCCTTTTCTGATCCAGCTTGGTGGAATAGCGTTACTATGTTAGAAAATTAAATATTTTTTAAACGTTTA
>PAGD01000019.1 GCA_002704345.1 Rhodobiaceae bacterium
TCCACTCTCTATCTGACCCCTATTCCCACTTAACAATACAGGTTATTAAAAAGCTTATTTCTAATTTTAATATTGTATTAGAGATATTCTTTATATCGCAGCCCTCAGAAAATTTTACCCCTGAGAGAGAGATGTATCGAAAACATTGTTTGAAGGATTCAAAAGAAATAGCCCCTTTTTATGGGTTAAAATTTGAAGCAGAAGAATTTTATTTAAAAGAAAATGAAAACCTTGCTTATAAAATTCTAGACTACTTTTCGGATATGGATCAGGGTGATTATATTGATTTAATTTTTAAGGTTTCATCGCTTTTGTGGGATAATGATAAGGCTGGTTTGACTTCAATTATTTCAGAACTTAGCAATGACGAAAGTGAACTGTTAAATAAAAAAATTACTGACATTAATATTGAAGGTGATAAAAAAATTCAATCCCTTGAGTATTATTTTAGTGCATCTTTTCATTATGAGGGTGAAAATTATTGGGGAATTGACAGGTTAGGTTACTTAGAAGACCGTTTAATTGAATTAGGTCTTAAGAAAAATAATTCTGATAAAAACATTGTTAAAAAATTAGAAAAATCTAAGTTTGATCCGTCTCAAATTATTGAAAAAGATGATCCTTTGATTTTAGAGTTTTTTCCATCCTTAAATAGCCCATACACATATATTAGCTTTAAAAGAGTTAAAGAGTTAATAGATAGATATCCTATCAAGCTACTTACAAAACCAGTTTTACCGATGTTAATGCGAAATATGAAAATTCCTACACATAAAGGTAAATATATACTTTCAGATTCAGCTCGTGAAGGGCGTAAGCACGGATCAATAATAAAGGATATATATTCTCCTATTGGTTCTCCAGCCAATAGGGCATATTCTCTTTTTCCAATAATAGATTCTTATGGCTTAGGCTTTAGGTATCTGGAGGAGCTTACAAAAGCGTCTTTTTTTCATGGTATCAATATAGGGAATGAAGAGTTTCTTGAAGAGTTATCAAATGACTTAGGCTTACCTTGGGATAAAATTAGAGTTAAATTAGATACTGATAATTGGAGGAGTATTTTGGAAAAAAATCTTAAAGATATGTATTCTGGAAATTCATGGGGGGTTCCTTCATTTAAACTCACTAATTTTGATAATTCTAATCCTTACTATCAGTGGGGTCAGGATAGGATATGGCTAATAGAAAATGAAATTATAGATCGTTTGTCTAGCCGCCGGTAACCGACATGTGTCTATCAACGGCAGGAGTTTGATTTTTGTGTGAAATATCAAAATCATGAGATTTTGGTTTATTTTTCATTGCACTATCAATCGCAAGGTTTAATGATTTTTCATCACCCTTTCTTAATAAATTTCTAAAATCAATATTATTATTTTGTCCTAGGCACATATACAGCTTGCCCGTACTTGTTAAGCGAATTCTATTGCAGCTAGAGCAAAAATTATCACTTAATGGCGTTATGAATCCAATTAATCCATCTGTCTCTTTAACTCTGTAATATTTAGATGGCCCGGAGGTCTTATAGTTACTATCGTTAAGTGTAAGTTTTTTTTCAATTATACTCTTTACATCAGAGAGTGAAATATATTGATCAATTCTATCTTTATCTGTTAATCCCATTGGCATTGTTTCAATTAAGCTGATATCAAAATTATTTTTATGTGACCAAGAAATAATATTTTCAATTTCATCTAAATTTTTATTTTTTATAACTACAGTATTGATTTTTATTTTTAATCCTGCTTTTTTTGCCGCCTCTAAACCATCAATAACATTATTTAAATCATCACGCCTGGTTATTTGATTGAATTTCTCTTCACTTAAGCTGTCTAAGGAGACATTGATTCTTCTTACCCCTGATTGAAACAAATCATCAGAAAAGGATTTAAGCTGACTGCCGTTTGTCGTTAAGGTAATCTCATCTATATCTCCATTACTTATATAGCGAGATAAATTTGAAATAAATTTGAATATTCCTTTTCTTACAAGAGGCTCTCCACCGCTTAATCTAATATTCTTAATTCCTCTTGAAATAAATAGGCTGCAAAGATGGTCCATTTCTTCAAAAGTTAACAAATCCTTCTTAGGTAAAAATTTCATTTTTTCAGGCATACAATACGTGCAGCGATAATTACATCTATCGGTCACTGATAATCTTAGGTAGTTTATGGTTCTACCATGGTTATCAATTAATATATTTTGCTTACTAAGATTTTTTGTTAAAATTTTATTCATAAAATTGCTAGCCTTTAATTTTTATAAATAAAAATTTATATAAAGCATAGGCAATTATAGAAAATTTGTATTAAAGCAAGAAACATGCCATAACTAAAATTTTTAGGAATATTATGGTTAAAATTTCTCTTATACCTGGAATAAAACAAACTCAAGGTATTTCTCTTACGCCACAACTAATTCAATCAATAAAACTATATGAATTGAATAATTTAGAGTTAGAGAATTATTTAGCCAATGAAATTCTTGAAAACCCCTTTTTAGAAAATAAAGATGATGATTACGAAGAAAATTTAGGCCCTAATGAGGATACTATTGTTGAAGGTAAAAGTTCCGAGAGTGATCTTGAGGTAGAAATTTCTCAGAGTGAGAATCCATTAGATGATTATTCGAATATTTATGATGAGGGTTCTTCAATTTCTTCGAATGAGTTAACTAATATAATTGAAGAAACTATTGCTTATAAAAAATCTATAAATGAAAGCCTTATTGAGCAAGTTGATTTAAGTTTTTCAAATCACATTAATAGAATTATAGCCTACTTTTTAATTGAGAATCTTGAGGCTGACGGATATTTTAAATCCAATATTTCTGAATTTTCAGTAAATCTTGATATACCTGAAGACAGGATAAGAAAAGTTTTAATGAAACTTAAAACATTCCAACCCGTGGGTATTTTTTCTGAAACATTAAATGAGTGTCTTTATAGGCAGTTAAAAAGCATGAATTTAATGAATGACTCAATGAAATATTTACTAAAAAACTTAAAAGAATTGGCAGATGGCAATATTTCAAAGCTGGCTAAAATTTGTCAGGTTAATGAGACAGAAATTTTGAATATGGTAAAAAAAATAAGACGATGTAGTCCAAAGCCAATAAATGATTTGGATGCAAACATTTCAAGTATTGGTGAGCCCGATATTATTGTAAAAAAGAATTTATCAGAATGGGCTGTAGAATTGAATGAAAATACTTTACCTCGTATTTTAGTAAATACGGGTTATTGGGAAGAGCTTGCAAGAAAAAAAATGTCAGAAGATGATAAAAAGTATTTAGCAGAAAGATACGCTTCAGGTAAATGGCTTTTAAAGGCTGTAGAGCAAAGAGCGGCAACTATTTTAAGAGTTTCAAAAGAAATAATAAAAAGGCAAAATGATTTTTTAGAAAAAGGTTTGGCTCATATGAAGCCAATGTTATTAAAGGATATTGCTAAAGAATTGGATCTGCACGAAAGCACCATTTCAAGGATTACTAATTCAAAAGAAATATCTACTCCAAGGGGTGTTTTTCAGTTAAAATTTTTCTTTTCAAAGGCTATTGTTGGAATTGATGGTGGTGAAGATATTTCTTCAAATGTTGTTAAAAATAAAATAAAAAATTTAATCGATAAGGAGGGTGATAAACCTTTATCAGACTCAAAACTAGTCTCTTTATTAAAAGCCTCGGGCATTAACTTGGCAAGAAGAACAGTTACAAAGTATAGGGTTAATATGCGAATACCCCCATCATTCGAGAGAAAAAAAATAAAAAATTTAAATATTTAGTAGAAATAAAAAATTTAGGTAATTGTAAGTTTGTTTTTGTAAGGGTATCTTTCGAAAAAAGAGGATTAGATGACTGAAACTTTAAAACCAAATTCTTATGCTGCACTTGATGCCGCAAATCATTTTCACCCTTATTCAAATGCAAGGCGCATTGAAAATCAAGGTCCAATGGTAATATCTAAAGGAAAAGGAATATATGTATGGGATGATGATGGTAAGAAATATCTAGAGGCAATGGCGGGGCTATGGTCTGTGGCAGTCGGTTTTGGAGAAGAAAGGTTAGTTAAAGCTGCAACCAAGCAATTAGAACTTTTGCCTTATTACCCCTCTTTTTCACATAAATCTCATCCAGCAGTTGCTGAATTATCGCATAAGCTAGTAAATATGGTTGGACTTGATATGAGTCGAGTTCATTTTACTAACTCTGGTTCTGAGGCTAATGATACGGCAATGAAGTTTGTCTGGTACTATAATAATGCTCTCAATAGACCTAAAAAGAAAAAGATTATATCAAGAATAAAAGCATACCATGGAATTACTATAGCATCCGGAAGCCTTACAGGCTTACCCTTAATGCACAATGACTTTGATTTACCAATATCTCAGGTTTTTCATACGTTGTGCCCTCATTATTGGAGAGAGGGTTTAGAAGGTGAAAGTGAAGAAGAGTTCTCAACGCGATGTGCCAACGAGCTTGAAAAACTGATCTTAAAAGAAGACCCTGAAACTATTGCAGCATTTATAGGTGAGCCAGTTATGGGAGCTGGAGGACTTATTGTTCCTCCAGAAGGGTATTGGAAAAAAATACAAGCAGTTTGTAATAAATACGATATCTTAATCATTGCAGATGAAGTTATTAATGGTTTTGGAAGAACGGGAACTAAATTTGCTTGTGAGTTATATGGTATTAAACCCGATTTTATTGTTTTATCTAAACAAATAACATCATCATATATGCCAATGGCCGCTGTACTAATGACTGACAAAATTTATCAGGTTATTGCTGATAATACAGAAAAAAACGTAATGTTTGGAAGTGGTTTTACTGCTAGCGCTCATCCAGTAGCATGTGCTGTTGCACTAGAAAATATAAAAATTCTTGAAGAAGATAAATTAATGGAGAGAGTTCCAATCTTAGAGCCACATTTTCAAAAAAGATTAAAAATGCTCGAGGAAATTGATATTGTTGGTGAAGCAAGGGGAGTTGGTTTAATGGGAGCTGTTGAGGTTGTTCATGATAAATCTCCTTCAAAACCTTTTGATCCAATAGGTAGTGCAGGGCCGGTTATTGCCGAGTGTGCTCATAAAAATGGTTTAATAGTAAGGGCTATTGGAGATACTCTGGCTGTTTGTCCACCTCTAATAATAACGGAAGAACAAATAGACGAATTATTTGATAAGTTTTCCCAATCTTTAATAGATGGCTCTAAAATTCTCGCCAATAGATAATAGATAGATGATCTTAATTAACTTCTAAAACTAATTTTCCAATATTTTCATCTTTTTCCATTATTTCATGAGCTTGATTTGCCTCTTCAATACTCATAGTTTTATAAATAATTGGTTTTATTTTTTTTGACTTGAAGTGTGGCCAGACTTTTTCAAATAAATCATTCATTACTCTACCTTTTACGATTGAACTTCTTGCCCTTATAGTAGAACCAATAATTTTTTGACGCTTCATTAAAACTTGACCAAGATTAATTTCAGATTTTGTTCCGCCCATTAGTCCTATGAGAAGCAACCTTCCCTCTATTGATAAAACATCAAGATTATCTTGAAAATAACTTCCTCCTACAGGATCAAGAATGATATCTATTCCATTAGGTGCCCAATTTTTTATATCTACAAACGGTTTATTATTT
This sequence comes from Rhodobiaceae bacterium, assembly GCA_002704345.1. Classification (GTDB taxonomy): domain Bacteria; phylum Pseudomonadota; class Alphaproteobacteria; order MED-G09; family MED-G09; genus MED-G09. The sequence goes on from PAGD01000019.1 coordinate 5,651, forward strand.
CTAAGTGAACCACTTTCTGCCCCAAGTTCAATACAATAAGAAATCTTTTCAGGTGTTCCAGCTGTAACGAATGATTTGCAATTAAATATATTACAAAGTTGTATTGCTGCAGTTCCTATTCCGCTTGCACCTGCGTGTAATAAAACAACATCATCTTCTTTCATATTTGCTTCATGAAACAAATTTAGCCAACAAGTCGCAAACACTTCTGGTAATGAAGCTGAGTCGGTTAATGAGATACCTTCTGGAGATGGAATCGCCTGCTCTTCTGGACATGATGCATATTGTGCATATCCGCCACCAGCTAAAAGAGCGCAAACTTTTTCACCAACTTTTCTTTTTTTTACATTTTTACCAATAGCTTCAATTATTCCGCTGCATTCAAGCCCTAAAATTTTACTTGCACCCGGAGGAGGAGGGTAAAATCCTTTTTTTTGAACTACATCAGCTCTATTAACAGCAGTTGCTTTTATTTTAATTAAAACCTCATTATCTAAAATCTCTGGTTTTTCAGTATTTGACCATATTAGTTCTTGGTTTTCTGAAACTATTATTGCTTTCATTTTTTCCATACTAATTATTTTGTTTATTTTTAATTAAATCATCAACAACATTTGGTTCAGCTAGAGTAGATATATCACCTAAATCCGCATAATCATTTGCTGCTATTTTTCTTAATATCCTTCTCATGATTTTACCGGAACGTGTTTTTGGAAGATTCGGAGAAAATTGAATTAGATCAGGGCTAGCTATAGGACCAATCTCCTTTCTTACCCATTTAGTTAAGTCCTCTTTTACTTTTATATCAGGATTCTCTCCAGCATTAAGAGTTACATAGGCGTAAATTCCTTGCCCTTTAATATCATGAGGAAAACCAACAACGGCTGCTTCTGCAACCTTCGAATGCGAAACTAAAGCGCTTTCTACTTCAGCAGTACCCATACGATGTCCTGAAACATTAATGACATCGTCTACTCTACCAGTAATCCAATAGTAGCCATCTTCGTCTCTTCTACAACCATCCCCAGTAAAATAATAACCATCATATTGAACAAAATATGTATCAATAAATCTTTTATGGTCTCCATATACTGTTCTCATTTGCCCCGGCCATCCCTCTGAAATGCATAAATTACCCTCATTAGCATTGTTTAATTCATTACCGGTGGAGTCTAGAAGAACTGGTAATATGCCTGGTAAAGGTTTAGATGCGGAGCCTGGTTTTAAATCTGTAGCACCTGGAAGAGGTGAAATTAGCGTTGCCCCTGTTTCGGTTTGCCACCAAGTATCTACTATTGGGCACCTCCCCTCACCAACAATATTATAATACCACAGCCAAGCCTCAGGATTAATTGGCTCACCTACACTTCCAAGAAGCCTTAAGCTATTTCTTTTTGTTGATCTTACAGGCTGATCACCTTCCTTCATTAGAGCCCTTATGGCTGTAGGTGCTGTATAAAAAATATTTACATCATGTTTATCACATACCTGCCAAAAACGAGAGGCATTAGGGTAATTAGGAACTCCCTCAAACATGAGGGTTGTAGCACCATTTGCTAGTGGGCCATATACTATATAAGAGTGTCCAGTTACCCAGCCAACATCGGCACTACACCAATAAACATCATCTTGACGATAATCGAAGATTATTTCATGAGTATATGATGCATAAACTAGATAACCACCAGAAGTATGTAAAACTCCTTTAGGTTTTCCTGTTGAGCCAGATGTATAAAGTATGAATAGAGGATCTTCTGCATTCATTTCCTCAGGTTCACACTCATCACTAACATTTAATACTGCATCATGATACCAGATATCTCGGCCATTTTTCATATCAACAGAACCATTTGTTCTATTAACAACAAAAACATTTTTTACATCAGGACATTTTTTTAAAGCTTCGTCGGTATTTTTCTTAAGAGGAATAGTTTTCCCACCTCTAATTCCTTCATCAGCAGTTATTACGTAATGTGAATCACAGTCTAAAATTCTTCCAGCCAATGCTTCAGGTGAAAAACCACCAAAAACAACTGAATGAACAGCTCCTATTCTGCTACAAGCAAGCATTGCGTATGCAGCCTCCGGAATCATTGGCATATAAAGAGTTACTCTGTCACCTTTAGTAACACCATTATTTTTTAATGCATTTGCAAACCGACATACATTTTTATAGAGCTCACCGTAAGTTATATTTAAGCTTTCTGATGGGTCATCCCCTTCCCAAATTATAGCTGTTTGATTTGCACGATTTTTTAGATGTCTATCAATACAATTTTCAGAGACATTTAATGTTCCATCATAATACCAGTTGATATCAACTTCATCTTTAGACCATTTAACATCTTTTATTTTTGTATAAGGCTTTATCCAATTAATACGTTTACCTATTTCACCCCAAAATTTTTCAGGATTACTTTGAGCTTCTTTATAAAGTTCTTCATATATTTCTTTGGTTACGTGAGTATTTTTCTTATAATTTTCTGGTACTGGAAATATTTTTTCATCAACCATAAAGAGAACCTCTATTTTAATTTATTTTGTAATAACTTTATTACACCAGAGAAATCTATATTTTCTTGTCCAAGATTTTCAATTTCTTCGTAAATTGAAGTTGCATTTGCCCCTAAAGGTGTTGATGAAGTTGTCATGGATGCTGCTTCTTGAGATAGTCTTAAATCCTTAAGCATTAAGGCAGATGAAAATCCAGGTTTGTAGTCATTATTTGCCGGACTTGATGGAACTGGTCCTGGAACAGGGCAATAACTGGTCATTGACCAACACTGACCAGATGCAGTTGAAGAAATATCAAAAAACGTCTGTGCGTCTAGACCTAGATTTTCTGCCAAATTAAAGGCTTCTGCGGTTCCTATCATTGATATACCTAGGAGCATATTATTACATATTTTAGCTGCTTGTCCATTTCCAGATAAGCCTGCATATATGATATTTCCACCCATTATATCAAGATATTCTTTTGCATTATCAAAAGCTGATTTCTCACCACCAACCATAAATGTTAGAGTTCCAGCCTGAGCACCACCAACTCCTCCAGAAACAGGAGCGTCCACAATTCTAAGATTTTTTTGTTCTGCTGCTTTTGAGACATCTCTAGCTGTTTCAACATCAATAGTTGAAGAGTCTATTAATAAAAGATTACTAGGAGCTTTTTCTATAAGGCCCTCATCCCCAAGGTACACAGATTTTACAATTTTTCCTGATGGTAGCATTGTAATAACAACATCTGATGTTTGAATGGTATGATTAATATCATTAGTCGATTTTCCACCAGCATCGGTAAGAGCTTTAACTTGATCTTCTGCTAAATCAAATCCAGTAACAGAGTGACCACTTTTTAACAAATTCATCGCCATGGGAAGACCCATATTACCTAATCCAATAAATGTAACTTCAGCCATAAATTTTACTCCTTTAATTAAAAATTAGCTCATTATTATCTAACGAGTTAAAAAATTCATTCACAAAATCATCCTTAACATCATTAATTTTTTCTGGACTCCAATTTGGTTTATTATCTTTATCAATTATAAGAGCCCTAACCCCTTCATAAAAATCATGATCTCTCATAACTCTATTAACCATTCGGAATTCCATCTTCATACATTCTTCAAAGTTCAATTTAGAGCCAAGGCGTAAACTCTTTAATGCAATTTTTATAGCAGTTGGCGATTTAGTATGAATTGTTGATAGGAACTTTTTTGAAAGATCTGAGTTTTCCTTAATAAGGTTTGATATAATCTTTTCAATGCTATCGCCCGCAAAGACTTTATTGCAAAGAGTGCTAATTTCTTCAAAATCAGATTTACCTGGATCAGCTTCAAATTGTTTAATTATACTATTAACATCATCACTTTGAGATAATGCCTTAATTATATCATTGAAGTTTTTTGAATGAACAAAATGATTGGCTGTTCCTAAAAAAATAGCATCCTGAGCTTTTATTCTACTTCCTGTAAGAGCCAAATAGACTCCAGCATTGTGCTTTAGCCTTGATAGAAAATATGTTCCTCCAACATCTGGAAATAATCCAATTCCAGTTTCCGGCATAGCAAATGAATAATTTTCGCCAGCAATTCTATGGCTTCCATGAACAGAAAGGCCTACACCACCACCCATAACGATTCCATTTACAAAGGATATATATGGCTTTGGATATCTCTTGATATACTGATTTAAAATATACTCTTCTTCATAAAATCCTGTAGCTTTTTTATCATTATTTTTCCCCCAGTCATGAAGAGCTCTTATATCTCCGCCAGCACAAAAGGCTTTTTCACCTTCAGCAATTATAGCGACGCTTTTAATTGATTTAGACTTCTCCCACTTAATCATCTGTGGATGTATTGCTCTTACCATTGATAGAGTTAGTGCGTTTAACGCTTTAGGTCTGTTGAGTTTAATTAGCCCAAGAGATCCGTTTTCTTCAAAGAAAACCTCTTTATCTGTCATTTATTTTCCTTAAGAATCTCTCTTGAAATAATCACTTTCATTATTTCATTGGTTCCCTCAAGAATTTGATGAACTCTTACATCACGTAAATTTCTCTCTAATGGATAATCTTTAAGGTATCCATATCCCCCATGAATTTGGAGCGCTTCATTAACAATTTTAAAGCCTAAATCTGTTACAAATCGTTTAGCCATAGCTGCAGATTTTGTTTTATCTGGGGCATTTTCATCAACCTTAGCTGCTGCACTTCTTAACATTAGGCGAGAAGCTTCAAGTTCTGTCGCCATATCTGCAAGTTTAAATTGTATTGATTGAAAGTCTTGAATCTTTTTTCCAAATTGTTCTCTATCACCAACATATTCAACTGCTCTTTCAAATGCAGATTGAGCAGTTCCAAGAGAACAAGCAGCAATATTTAATCTTCCTCCATCTAAGCCTTTCATTGCTATTTTAAAGCCATCACCTTCATTGCCTAAAAGATTCTTAACTGGAACTCTACAATCTTCAAATATTACTTGGGCTGTTGGTTGGGAATTCCATCCCATTTTCTTTTCTTGTGCTCCAAATGAAATACCTGGAGAATCTTTTTCAATCATAAGTGTTGATATTCCGGCAGAAGATTGATCTCCAGTTCTTACCATTGTAACGTAAACGTCAGAATATCCACCACCTGAAATAAAAGATTTTGTTCCATTTACAATGTAATGATCACCATCTTTAACGGCCTTCGTCTTTAAGTTTCCTGCATCTGAACCTGCACCAGCCTCAGTAAGGCAATAAGAAGCTATCTTCTTCATTGTACACAAGTCTGGAACAATTCTCTCTTTAAGCTCATTTGATCCAAAACTATCTATCATCCAATTTGCCATATTATGAATTGATAAAAAGGCTGCTGTAGAAGTGCAGCCATGACTTAATGACTCAAAGATAAGAGTTGAATCGAGTCTTGATAAACCTGAACCACCTAAATCAGGATTTACATAAATTCCTCCAAATCCAAGCTCTGCTAATTCTCTTAAGGTATCTACAGGGAAAATTTTTTCTTCATCCCATTTCTCTGCATTTGGAGCCATCTTTTTAATGGCAAAATCTTTTGCCATATCATAAAAAGCTATTTGTTCTTCAGATAATTGCATTTTAAAACCACACTTAAGTTATGAATACGTTTACATTTTAGTAAAGACTTTTAATGAAATGTAATTTCTTTAATTTATTTTATCCATTACATCGCCAAATAGATCTTCATCAGACATAAGTTCTTTGCTTTGAGATAACGGTTTGGAAACCCAAGTTTCATTAATTAAATCACGCCAGGAAATATTATTGTTTGTTCCATTTCCACCCCATGAACCACAACCAAGAGAAAATGTTTGTCTCATTCCATTCCATAGATTTCCGCTATTGGATGCTGCCTGAGGCTGATTAACCATGACTCTTGATGTCTTTGTAGCATTAGCAAGCCTCATAATATTATCATCACTATTTGAATAAATACCACATGAATGACCTTGTCCTTGATAGGCCTGTATATTATTAGTTAACTCAATAGCATGATCAATATTATCAGCTTTATATAAGGCCATAATAACCGACATTTTTTCACCTGAAAATGGATGCTCTTTACCCCAACCGTTTTCCGGTACAATATAAAACTGTGTTCCTTCAGGAATATCTATATTAGCCATGTTGGCAATTTTTTCTGCTGGTTGTGCAACCATTGCCGTATTAATGTGACCTTCATCATCCCAAAGTGTATTTTTCAATTTCTCTTTTTCTTCATCATTGACTAAATACCCACCTTTTTCTTTTAGTTTAGACATCATATTTTCATAAATTTCATTAACTAAAATTACAGAATTATCTGAAGAACACGAGGCTGCAAAATCTAAAGTTTTGGACATTCTGATTTTTTCTGCAGCATCATCAAGGTCGGCTGTTTCATCAACAGTTATTACAGCATTTCCAACTCCTACGCCAAGGGCAGGTGTACCGCTTGAATAAGCAGCTGTAACCATTGCACCTCCGCCAGTCGCTAAAACTCGATCACACTGGGCCATTAATTCATTGGTTAAATCAAGGCTGGGTATTTCTATACCTTGGACTAGATCCGCAGGAGCACCACATGCCTCTATTGCTGATCTCATTAAGTCACATATTTTTTTATTAGTTAATTTTGCTCTTGGGTGAGGCGCTACAATAATTGAATTCCTTCCTTTTATTGCATGTATTGCTTTTATAACTGGCGTTGCTTCAGGATTAGTTGATGGTGATAGTGCCCCTATAACTCCCATAGGCTTTGCTATCTTAACTATAGCCCTCTCTTTATCTTCCTCTAAAATACCTACTGACTTATCATTAATAATATCCATCAGAGTTGCGCGAGTTTTTCTTTGAATTTTTAAAAACTTACCTTCATAGTTTCCCAGTTGAGTTTCATCAACTGTAAACTGGGCTATTTCTTCAGCCATACCAGGTTTAGCAACACACCAAACCATAGCTCTAATTAGCTCATCTACTTGTTCTTGCGTATAGTTTTCTATTTGTTTTTGAGCTTTCCTTGAACGCTCAACCAGTTTTCCAATTTCTTCTTTTGCTGACATATTAAAATACCCTTTGCATTAATAATAATTTTGAGAATTATCTATCAGTTAACTAAAACAGTCAAACACTGAATATTACTAGATTAAATCAATATATAATTCATAAATCACATAGCAAATCAACACAGGAGTGTCGAGATATTTTCATCTAACCTTAAACTTTTTCAACTGGAAGTCCTGCCTTTACCCAGTCAGGAAAACCACCAAGATTATATACAGAACTAAAACCTAAATCTTTTAAGGCTTTTCCTGCCAGTGCTGCACGTGCTCCAGCTGCACAATAGAGAATAATTTTTTTATCCTTAGTAAAACCATTCACACCATTTGGATTAGTTTCTTTATTTTGAAACTCTATTAACCCTCTAGGAATATGAACAGCGTCTTTTATTTTTCCTGTCATAGCTAATTCGTTAATTTCTCTAGTATCTATAATTAAAGCACCATTATTTTGCATATCTAGTGCTTCTTCCGGTTTAATTTGAGGAATTTCATTATATGCTTCTTGAATTACTTCTTGCATTGATTTTGTCATTTTTTAGCTCATTATTTTACTTTATATTTTATAGGAAGTGATTTTAGTCCTGAAACAAAACTCGCCTTTACCCAAGAGGGGTCACCATTTAATTCTATTTTTTCAATTCTTTTAAAAAGTTCATTATATAAAATTTCCATCTCCATTTTTGCTAAATGTTTTCCTAAGCATAAGTGAGCTCCAAAACCAAAAGCCAAGTGCCTATTAGGGTTTCTATCTACTTTAAACTTAAAAGGATCTTCAAAAACTTCTTCATCTCTGTTTCCAGAGGGATAGACTAGCATTATTGACTCATCTTTCTTAATTTCTTTATCCCCTATTATACAGTCTTCTATTGGGGTTCTAAAAAAGTTTTTCACAGGAGTAACCCATCGAATTGTTTCATCAATTGCCATAGGCATAAGAGAGGGATTATTTTTAAGTTTATCGAATTCATCAGGATTCTCTATTAGTGCAAGAATACCCCCGGCTGTTGAAGAGGAAGTAGTATCATGCCCTGCAGTAGCAATGATTGTATAGTATGACATAGCCTCTAAATGCCCAATTGTTTCACCATTATAGTTAGCATTTGCAATAACTGTTGCCACGTCATCAGTTGGATTTTTTCTTCTTTCTTCGGTTAAAGTTGTAAAATAATTAAAGAAATCACTAATTACATTACTATCTAAGCTTTCCTCCTCGGGTCGCTTCATATCATCATCAGCTCCGCCAAAAAGTTGTTGGGTAAGTTTAAGCATAAAACCTTCATCCTCAGGCGGTACACCTAAAATTTTCATTATTACTCTTAATGGATATAGTGCTGAAATTTCTTTTGCAAAATCACACTCAGAACCGCTTTCAAGCATTTTATCAACATAATTTTTAGCTAAAATTTCAATTTCAGACTTCAATTTCATTAAATTTGGTGGAGAGAACCATGACTGCGTCATGGCCCTATAAATTTTATGATCTGGATTGTCCATGTGAACCAAGGTTCTGACTAATTGATGACTACCACCTGTAAATTCTTTAATATAATTTTCTGCAGTAATATCCATTAAAGTTGTTCTTGGATGATTTATAAAAAAATCATTTTTTAATTCAATTTCCGAAATATCCGAATGTTTAGTTATTGCCCAAAAAGGCGAATAGTTGTCAGGCTCTAACCAACAAATTGGGTCATTTTTTCTCATTGAAGTAAGAATTGAATGAAGATTACCTTCATCTGTATATGTCTCAGGGTAAGCAATTGCTTCATAGCCGTTTTGTTTCATAATTTGCCTTTTTAAGAATATTTTATCAAAATATAATAGATCAAATTGTTATATTATCAACTTTCAGCTTCAGTTAAATCTTGCTCTATTAGCGTAATATTTACAAAACGTGGTTTACCTGATCCGCTATTGCTAAAATTCATACCTTCTGCAACCTGAATTTCATTCATTGCATCTTGCATAGAATTTGCGGGTATGGTGTTTTGAACCATTTCTCCTTTGGAATTCATCCAGTCGACAAGATATCGATATGTTTTAGTAATAGGATTCAATTTAGTACCTCAATTTATTACGGTCAGATATTATGCACTTAAAATTTATCTATGTCGATTTTTTGCTAATTTGAGATCTGATTGATGCTTTGAATTGTTCTAAAGATTTTTTTACATCATCACCTATCAAATATAGGCATGGGACTAAAATTAAAGTTACTGATGATGATAAAACAACCCCAAATGATAATGAAATCACTGCTGGTTTTAAGAAATTTGCTTGAACTGATGGCTCTAACATCATAGGCATTAATCCAACAAATGTTGTTATGGAGGTTATAATTATTGGCCTGAAACGAGTTACACCAGATTCTACAATACATTCTAAAATATGTTTTCCGCTCCCTTTCAGTCTATTAATACTATCAACTAAAACTAAATTATCATTAACAACAACTCCACAAGCCGCACCTATTCCCCAATACGATATCATTGATAAACCTTTCCCAAATATTATATGACCTAATACTGCTCCACAGAAACCAAATGGCAATGCAGACAAAATAAGAATAGGCAAAAAATAAGATCGAAAAGCAATTGATAAAATTGCAAACATTGATAACACTGCTACCAATATAAGAACTTGTATCTCAGCAAAAAATTCATCCTCACCCTCAGCTTCTCCTGCCAGTTGCCATGAAGAGTTTGGGTGCCTTTTTTGCCACTCAGGCAAGAAATTTAATTTAAATTCACTCATTATTTGAGTTTTTAGGTCACCCTTAACTTGCGCCTTTACTGTAGCACTTATCATTCCATTAATACGTTCAATTTTTTGAACACCAGGTGACTGCTTTATTTCTGCTAAAGATAAAAATGGAACCTCTCGGCCATCAGGGGTCCTAATCCTAAATTTTGATAAACTCTCATAAGACCGCCTTAATTTTTTTGGATAATGAACCATAACTCTTACATCTTCACCTTGTCTTGGAAGCTTCTGGACTTCTTCACCGTAATAGGCTTGCCTTAATTGTCTCGATATTTCTCCAAGAGTTAATCCTAATTTTTCTGCATTTGGTCTTAATTTAATTTGGATTTCTGATATAGAGCTATTTAATGAGCTAGTAACATCGTATGTTGAAGAAAAAGATCTTAGTTTATTCATAAAATCTTCCATTGATAATATTAAATCCTCAGAATTTTTTGATGTTATATTAAATGATAAGTCAGCTTGACCTGGATCTCTGCCAATATTATTTGATACGTCTAGGCCTTCTGCATCAGGTATTTCGCCTATTCTATCTCTTAATATATCTGCAACTTCTTTTGCTGAAGATCTTCTTTTTCCTTCACCCCGACCAGGTGGATAAAGATTAAAATAGCCTCTCACATTATTCCCGCGGGATTGAATATATGTATTTTCAATAACAAGATCTTTATCTTTATAAAACTCAATTGTTTCAAAACCTGCATCCTCGACTTGTTTCTGAACGCTCAAAGTTCTCTCAAATGGTGACCCTGCAGGGAGCGTTACTGATACTAAAATTTCATCATCTTCAATATTAGGTAAAAAAGATTTTCCAATCCATGAGGTACCTGAGAACGTAAAAATTATTATAAGGAAGCTAAAGAAGAATGAAGCTGCTAAATAACGTCTTTTTAAGGATGAAATTAAAATTGGCATATAGCGATTTTTTCCAAAATCCACCAAACTTTTTGCAAGCTTCTTTTGGAATTTTGCAAACTTAGACTCTGATTTTTCTGGTTTTAATTTTGAAAGATGAGCTGGTAAAATAAGGAATGCTTCAATTAAAGAAAATGCCAATGCGAATAAAACAATTATCGATATATTTCTTACAAATTGNACTTGCCATCCAGATAGAAATAGCCAGGGTAAGAAAGCAATCATAGTTGTCATTACNGCAAAAAAAACTGGCTTTGAAACTAAATAAGCNCCCATAATTGCNGCATCTGCTCCACGCCTTCCCTTTTCATGCTCTGCATGAATATTTTCGCCGATTATAATTGCATCATCAACAACGATCCCTATCACCAACAAGAAAGCAAATAAAGAAATTACGTTTAAGGAAACATCATAGGTCGGGAGAAATATAAATGTTCCAGCAAAGGAAGTAAGAATTCCTACAGAACACCAGAAAGCAACTACCGGTCTNAAGAAGGTCATTAAAACAATCATTACAAGAAAAAGTCCACCAAAGGCACTTCTTGAAATTGTTGCCATCCGTCCCTTGTATAGCTCGGAAGTATCTGACCAAAGAGAGAGGGTTACACCGNTAGGCATAGATTCTTGAACAGAGGGTAACCAGTTATTGACTGACTCAGAAGTTTTTACAACATTCATATCATCTGTTGATAGTACTTGAACAAGTACAGCCAATTCACCATTTAATGATGTTCTTAAATTTTGATCTTCAAAACCATCAACTACTTTTGCTACATCAGATACTTTTAAAGTACCTCCATCAGANGTTTGTCGAATGATAATTTTATCAAATTCTTTTGATGTGTCAGCTAAGTTACGAGTAGTTAATTGAATTGTGCCATTTTGACCTTTTATACTTCCAGCAGAAATATTTATTGATGACTTTCTTATTGCGTTAGCTACTTGATCAAACGAAACGTTATAACGTCTCATCGCATTTTCTGATAATTCGATTGAAATTTCTTCTTTTCTATTCCCGGATACCTCAACTAAATCTACATAAGGAACTAATGTAAGGTCATCTCTTAATTTTTCCGCTAGTCGATTTAGTTTTTTTTCTGGAANATTTCCATGAACTGCTAATGTAATTAATGGAATTCTAAATGATTGATCGCTTACAACTGGTGGATAAACATCTTTGGGAATAGATGTAATTGAGTCAACTTTTCTCTTCACATCCTGAATTAAGGTATCAATACTTGCAGATAATGTTGCCTCAACATACATAACTCCAAAGTTTTCTCTTGAAACAGATCTAATTTTTTTAATACCATCAAGATCAGATAGAGACTCTTCAGCCCTTGCTATAACCTGATCTTCTATCTCTTTAGGGGATGCCCCTGGCCAAGAATATTGAACTGAAACAATAGGAGCTGTAATGATTGGAAATACCTCTTTTTCTATTCTCGAAAAAGTCGTAACTCCCATAATAATAATACTTGCCATTAACAGGTTTGCTGCTTTGGAATTACGAACCCACCATGAAATAATTTTGAGCATTANTATCTAACCATCAATATTCTTATCTAATAAAATGGGTGTCAAAGCCATACCATCTTCAGCATTATTTAATGGAGATGTGACAACCCTCTCTCCTTCTTTAATATCACCTTTAATGACTAAGTAATCATTAACAACACCAAGAATCTCTACTTCTTTTATTCTTAAATAATTTTCATCATCAATTGTATTNATATAAGTATCATCTTTGATTGATGAGTTTGGTACTAGAAAGGCATCCTTAATTTTTTTTCCTTCTATTTCAGCATCTACAAACATTCCAATCGCAAGAGGGGGGGATGTATCATAGGGGTTTAAAACCTCGGCATAAACATAAACCAATCTTGTGGGCGGATCTATTGATCCTGCAGTTCTAGTTATTCTTCCATTCCATTCATATTTTTTATTTGAAACATTTGAAATAAATTTTACTTTTGGACTCGAACTATACTGCCCTTGATAAGCTAATGGTAATCCTAAATAAGATAACTCATAATCAGTTAATGGTAAGGCTATTAGAACTTCTTCTGTGGAAAACGCGGTAGCTAAAATNCTTCCAGCACCAACAAATTGACCAATACCAGTGATTTTTTTCTTTATAATTCCCTGAAAAGGTAATGTAACTATGGTTCTTTCTAGGTTTAATTTTGCTCTTTCAAGATTTGCATTAGCAGCATTAACATTTGCTTCGGCTTCTTTAAGTTGAGGTATTCTTAAAGTTAAAGGGTTTGCATCACCTATACCTAATTCTTTCCAGTCACGTCGAGCAAGTTCGCTTTCTGCAATTTCTCTTTCTAATAATTTTTTTGCTTTTGCAACATTTGACTCAGCCGAGATAACGGCTAATTGATAGTCTCTATCATCAACCCAAACAAGTGGAGAGCCTGCTTTGATAATACCACCATCAACAAATTCATCTGCTGCATCAATTATCTTTCCTGAAACTTGAGAAATTAAATTAATTTCATTTAGAGGTTTTACCTCTCCATTCGTTTTAACCCTNAGAGTTACATCCTGTTTTTTTAATTCTTCATAAAAAACAGGAGTTGGTTTTGGAAATTCTATTCCTTTTTTAGGCTTTGGACTTGAGATGGAAATTATAAAAGCAAAACAAATTCCAATAAAAATAACAAAAAGAGGGGCAAGCCTAGTAGCTAAAATTTTTTTTATGAAATTTTTCATTTAAAAATTTTCCTCAAAAGGTGGAGTCGCTATAGCCATATACATTTTTATTCTATTTGTAAGCCTTAATCTTTTTGCATTAATTAAAAGACTTTCGGCATTTAGCCGTCTTGACTGTGAGTCTAGAAGTTCAAAAATTGTACTTAATCCTCTATTATATTGTTCTAAGGTTAACTCTTCTGCTGCTTTTGATTCATTAAAAGATTTATTGATGGCGATTTCTCTTTTTTCTAATGTATCTTCGGCTGCTATAGCATTTTCAGCCTCTTGGGCNGCTTCTAATAAAGCTTGAGCATAATTTTCTAAAATATTTTCTAATTGAGCTTTTCTAATTTGAGTATCCGATATTCGTTTTCCACCTTGAAAGATAGTTTGAGTTAAAGAGCCAACTAAATTCCCTGCTAATCTTTTTGGCTCAAGAGCGTCAGACCAGTTATCATCCAAAGTACTCCATTGTGCGCTCAATGATAATCTTGGAAGAAATGCCAATCGCGTCGACGTTAATTGCAAACCTGCAGCCTCAATTTGAGCTTCTAGAGATCTAATATCTGGTCTTAGAGGCAGTCTTTCAGAGGGGCTTCCTATTTCTGGATTAGCCGGTAAATCAGGTAGCCCTCCAGCTACTATAGAAGCATTAGGGTATCTTCCAATAATAACCTCAAGAGTTCTAGCGCTTTCAAATAGGATTTGTTGTCTATTTATTAAATCAGCTCTCGTTGACTCAACTTGAGATCTCGCCAATCTAAGGTCTCTACTTTGGGCGATACCTTTCTTGTATCTATTTTCAACTCTTTTAAGAGTGCTNACTCTTGTTTCAAGGTTTCTTTCTGCTAAATCTTTTTGGAGTTTNGCCTCAGCAAAAAGATACCACGATTGAGCAGTAAGTCCGGCTATAGAGAGTTTAGCAAACTCATAATCTGCTTCAGCCGCCTCTGATTGTCTAAAAGATGATCGGGACTGTCTTGAGAGTCTTCCCCAAACATCAGCTTCCCAATTTAACTGAACCCCAAGACTATCTTTGTATGTGTATAATCTTTCAATGTCATTGTTAGTTTCAATGGTTCTGGATATCTGATTTTTAGATAATGAAGCGCTTAAAGATGGTAATAATGGAGCTATTGAGGCCCTTGAAGATGCTCTTGCTATGTCTAGTCTATTTGATGCAGCCCTTAAATTTTTATTATTGTCCATAGCCTCATTAATAACTTTAATTAACTCTTCATCATTAAAAGTTTGAGCCCATCCATCTATTGCTTTCATTGATTCATAAGATGATGACCAATCTGAGGGTAAAGATGGTAAATCCTTTTCAAATTTATCTTTTGTTGAAGAGCAACTTGATAGCGCTAATGCTAATAATATTATCCAAATATTCTTTATCATTATTGTTTTATTAAATTTAAAAAACATCAAAGTTCCAATTTAGAGATCAATTANTATATCATTGTTTGCTGCTCATTGAATATTTAATAAGCGACATGAGTATATTATTTTATAAATAGTGTTTATTTTTATAATGCATATTANCTTAATTTCTTTTACCATTATCGNACTGTATAAAAAAATTAATTTTATTAATATTTGTTAATATTTAAGAAGGATCCAAATAATGGTTAAATTTTCAAAAGAAATTGGACCCAATCATTATCGCGAAACTTTTGGTCGTTACTTTGAGGACTTTAAGGTGGGTGATATTTATGAACATCGTCCAGGTAAAACAATAACGGAATACGACAATCATTTATTTACCTTAATGACAATGAATACACACCCACTTCACTTTGATGCTGAATACGGAAAAGGAACTGAGTTTAAACAAAATTTAGTTGTTTCCACTTATACATTATCTCTTTTGATTGGTATGAGTGTTTCTGACTGTAGTCAAAAAGCAGTTGCAAATTTAGGTATGACGGATGTGAAATTTACTTCACCTGTTTTTTGTGGTGATACAATTTACGGTTCATCAGAGGTTCTTGGAAAAAGAGAGACACAATCAAGAAAAGGTCAAGGTGTTGTTGAAATCAAAACAACAGGTATAAATCAGGATGATAATATTATTTGTACTTTTTTAAGACAAATTTTAATACCTTTAAAAGGTTACGCGGTTGAGGATAAAATTGAAAATTATTAATAGTTATTTTTTTAAATTATTTTTGTTCTTTGCAGTCTTTTTCTCAAGTTATGCAGTAAAAGCAGAAGATATTCTTGCCCTTTATAAATACTTACATGCGAATCCTGAACTTTCTTGGCAAGAAGATAAAACTGCAGATTTATTAGCAAATAAACTTGAAAAACTAGGTTTTGACGTATCAAGGGGCATAGGCAAAAAAGGTGTAGTTGCTATTTATAAAAATGGCGAAGGCCCAACTTTAATGATTAGGGCTGATATGGATGGCTTACCTGTTGAAGAGAAAACAAACCTTCCTTATGCTTCAAAAGTTAGATCAATTAATAGATCTGGTATCGAAGTACCAGTTATGCATGCTTGCGGTCATGATATTCATATGGCCGTATTAATAGGATCTGCAAATGAATTAATTGAAAGATCAAAAGAATGGTCAGGTACATTGATAATGATTTTACAACCAGCTGAAGAAGTTGGCCAAGGTTCGTTGGCTATGTTGCGAGATGGACTATTTGAGAAGTTTCCAAGGCCTGATTTTAATTTAGCATTACATGTTGGTTCCGCTGGGCCGGCTGGTTCTATTGGTTATCATTTGGGTTATTCAATGGCAAATGTTGATAGTGTCGATATAATAGTTGAAGGTATCGGTGGACATGGGGCTTATCCTCACACTACTGTTGATCCAATAGTTTTATCGTCACAAATTGTTCTTGCTCTTCAAACTATTGTTAGTAGAGAGATTAATCCATTAGAACCTGCAGTAGTTACTGTCGGATCAATTCATGGTGGATTAAAGCATAATATTATTCCTGATGAAGTAAAACTTCAATTGACTTTAAGATCCTATAGCGATGATGTTCGAAATAAAACAATCAGCAATATAAACAGAATAGTAAGAGGTCAAGCTATAGCAGCAGGTCTCCCTAATGATAAAATGCCAACTGTAATTTTAAAAGATGAACATACCCCTGCATTGTATAATGATCCTGATTTTTCTAACAAAGTATTAGATTTTATTAGAAATGAAATAGGGCCAGAAAATGTTCATGAGATACCAGCAGTAATGGGGGGAGAAGACTTTGGAAGATTTGGTAGACAAGAGCCAAAGATACCAAGCTTTTTATTCTGGTTAGGAGGAGTATCAAAAGATGATTGGGAAAGATATCAAAAAGGTGAAATTACTCTAGCATCCAATCATTCACCATTTTTTGCTCCAATTCCACAGCCAACCTTATCAACTGGTGTAAGTGCTATTACGTCTTCAGCAATTGGTTTATTACAAAATAAAAAATAGGAACAATAGAATGAATGAAACAATATTTAATTTAGAGGGAAAAGTAGCTTTAGTTACTGGTGGTGGAACTGGTGTAGGTGCATCAATTGCTATGGCTTTATCAAAAGCTGGAGCAAAAGTAGCCTTAGCAGCTCGTAGGGTTGAAAAGCTAAAGGAAACTGAAGAAAGTATTATTGCTCAAGGAGGTGTTGCTAAAAGTTTTTCTCTCGATGTTTCAAGTGAAGAAAATGTAAAGAAATGCTTAGATTCTATTTCTAAAGAAATGGATGAGGTTGATATTTTAATTAATAATGCCGGAACCACAACAGTCGGATTACTTGATCAAACTGAAGCTGAGGATTGGGATATGGTTATTAATACTAATTTAAGGGGACCATGGTTTCTAGCAAAAGAATGGGTAAGAAGGAGGAAGGAAAGGAATTTAACCGGAGGTAATATTCTTAATATTTCTTCCATTAATGGAGAGGCTCCTCAGAAAGGTAACGGGGTTTATTGTGTTTCAAAAGCAGGTCTTTCTCATTTAACCAGGCAGATGGCCATAGAATGTGCACGCTATGGAATTAGAGTTAATACTCTTTCCCCAGGATATATGAGAACTGACATTAATAAGGAATTCCTAGATTCAGAGAATGGTAAAGAGTTTATAAAAAGAGTTCCCATGAGGCGCTATGGTACAGCTGATGAAATGACTGGTCCTGTATTACTTTTAGTTAGTGATGCTGGATCGTATATTACGGGTACAACATTAATTGTTGACGGTGGCCATTTATTAAGTACTCTTTAATCTATGACAAAAAAAGTAGATTTTTATTTTGATTTTGGAAGTCCAACTTCCTATCTAGCTTATACACAACTTACTTTAATGGCCGAGAGAAACAATGCTGAGCTAATTTTTTATCCTATTCTCCTTGGAGGAATTTTTAAAGCTACAGGAAATAGTCCACCTGCCGCAGTTCCTGCAAAAGGTAAGTACATGATGGCAGACCTTCAAAGATTTGCTGATAAATATAAAGTTCCTTATGCGAGAAATCCATTTTTTCCTGTAAACACTCTTCCTTTAATGCGAGGAGCAGTTTCTTATCAGAACAATGGAGACTTTAAGAAGTACGTAAATGTAATGTTTGAGAATATGTGGATTAAACCAAAAAATTTAAATGATATAGAAATATTGAAAACAGTTTTAACTGATAATGGTTTTGATCAGCATGATTTCATTGAAAGAATTTCAGATCAAAATGTTAAAGAAAAATTAATTTCAAATACTGAAAATGCAGTTCAAAAAGGCATATTTGGAGCTCCAACTGTTTTTGTTGGAGATGAAATGTTTTTTGGTCAGGATAGACTAGATTTTATAGAAGATCTCATAAGTCATTAAATTTATTATAAAATTTTAATTTTATTTAATAAATTTTTATAAAAATTATCATTATTTTACATCAAAAATTTATAATTAGAAAAAGTTGGTATCAATCTTGCTTATTGATAGATGCGAATTACGCAAATAACTTTATGGAGGAGTAAATGATTTTTAAAAAGACACAAAATAAAATTAAGAAATTTGTATGTGCAATGATTCTTAGTGTCACTATGTCGGGAATGGCCTTGGCTGCTGTTGAGTGGAATACTGCTGTAACAAGTGAATATATATGGCGAGGAATGTCTCAAGGTAAGGGTGCTGCTGTTTCAGGTGGTATCGATGTTTCTGGTGAATCTGGTTTTTCTGCTGGCGTTTGGGTATCCAATGTAGATTTTGGTGATAACGCTACTTATGAATTAGATGTTTATGCAGGATATAGTTTTGGACCTGTAAGTGTTGGTTATATTTATTATGCTTACCCAGATAATACTGATGAAGGGTATGATTTTAGTGAAGTAAATATTTCTGCTGATATAGGAGCTTTTTCTATAGGAGCTAATATTTTGGCTGATGCTGACTGGGATATGGATTTTGGTGATGACGTTTATTATACACTTGATACTGGTTTCGCAGCTACAGAAGCTATTGGTATTAGTCTTCACCTTGGTTTTTACGACTATGACGCAGGCGATGAAGAAACAGATTACGGAATCTCAATTGATTTTGACTCTGGATTCTCATTTGGAATAATTGACAGCAGTAGAGATGACAGTGACCCATTCTTCGTAATCACTTACTCTATTGGCGGTTAATTGAATATCTAACTTATAAATAATTGGAAATTAAAATGAAAAATTTAATAAAAAAAGTATTAGTGATTGCNGGGTTTAGTTGCCTAGTATTTACTGGAACAGCTAATGCAGAAGTTAGTGCAGAGACAGCTTATGTATTTAATACATTTTCTTTCTTGGTCCATGGCTTCCTAGTTATGCTGATGGCATTAGGCTTTACTTGTCTTGAGGCTGGTTTAGTTAGAACNAAAAACACTGCAACAATATGCTTAAAAAATGTTGCTCTCTATAGTCTTGCTGGAATTATGTTCTACTTAATTGGTTACGGTTTAATGTATAATGACGTAAATGGTTACATTGGATCAGCAGCGTTATGGAATCCTGAAGCAACAGTAGACTCAGGTGACGGATATTCTAAAATGTCAGATTGGTTCTTCCAAATGGTATTTTGTGCAACTGCTATGTCTATTGTTAGTGGAACTGTTGCCGAGAGAATTAAATTAGTACCTTTCTTAATCTTTGCTATTTTCCTTACTGGAATAATATACCCAATTCAAGGTTCTTGGACTTGGGGTGGCGGATGGTTATCTGAGATGGGCTTCTCTGATTTTGCAGGTTCAACAATTGTTCATTCAGTCGGTGGTTGGGCTGCACTAACAGGTGCTTTGATTATTGGGCCNCGTATTGGTAAATATGGNCCAAATGGCCAGGTTAATGCAATACCAGGTTCAAATCTTCCACTAGCAACTATAGGTACATTTATTTTATGGTTTGGATGGTTTGGGTTTAACGGTGGTTCTCAATTAGCCTTAGGNTCAGCCGCTGATGCTGCAGCAATAGCAAATGTTTACGTAAATACTAACATGGCTGCTTGTGCTGGTTTAGTTGCTGCTCTTGTTCTATCAATTCTTTTATACAAAAAGACTGATTTAACCTTTGTACTTAATGGCGCCTTGGCTGGTTTAGTTGCAATAACTGCAGGTCCAGATGTAGCGACTCCATTACAAGCAATGATTATTGGAGCTATAGGNGGAATACTAACAACTCTTGCAATACCTCTTCTTGATAAAGTTGGCGTTGATGATGTTGTTGGTGCAATTTCAGTTCACCTTGTATCAGGTATTTGGGGTACTCTAGCAGTAGCAATTCCAGGCTTAAATGGAAGCGGCGATATGGGTACACAAATAATTGGTATCCTAGCAATTGGTATCTTTACCGTTATCCTCAGTGCAATTGGATGGTTTGTTCTTAAAGCTGTCTATGGTCTTAGACCTACTGAAGAAGAAGAAAACGTTGGGTTAGACATTTCGGAATTAGGAATGGATGCTTACCCAGAGTTTAAGAACTAGTCATATAAGGTTTCCTCCCCCCAAGAAAGACCAATGACTAAAAGCCACTGTACTTCCATCCCCAGAAGTACAGTGGCTTAAAATATTTTACCGGGATTCATTATATTATTAGGATCAAGAGCTTTTTTTATTTGAGACATAACGTCTAAAGATATTCCTTTTTCTTTTCTTAAGTGGTCTTTTTTCCCCAAACCTATTCCATGTTCACCTGTACAGGTTCCACCCATTTTTAATGCTCTAGCAATCAGTCTGTCGTTAATTTCTTTTGCTTCGTTAACTTCATCTTTATCTTCAGGATCAAGTAATAAAATTAAATGAAAGTTTCCATCACCAACATGACCAACTATTGGNGCAATAATATTTGAGGTCTCTAAATCTTTTTTTGTTTCTAAAATACATTTTGTTAAAGATGATATCGGAACACAAATATCAGTTGTAAAACTTTTTTTTCCAGGTGCTAAACTTAATGCAGCATAAAGTGCNCTATGGCGGGCACTCCAAAGTTTGTCTATTTCTTCTTGNTGGTCTGACCAGTTAAAGTTAATTAAACTATTTTCTTTAGCAATTTCTTCAAATTTTTCTATTTGCTCTCTAACACCAAGAGGTGTTCCATGAATTTCTATAAATAAAGTGGGCTTTTCTTCATGATTTGTTTTTTTGTATTGATTAATAGCCTTGATTTGAAGTTCATCTAAAAGTTCAATTCTAGATAGAGGAAGGCCAATTTGGATAGCTTCGATGACAGTATTTACTGCTCCATCAAGTTCTGAAAAACTACAAACTCCAGCAGATATAGCTTCAGGTCTCCCGTGAAGTCTTAAGCTAATTTCAGAAATAAATCCTAAAGTTCCCTCTGATCCCAGCATTAGATGTGTTAGATCATACCCAGCCGATGACTTTCTTGCCCTTGAACCTGTTTGGATTATTTTACCATCTGGCATAATGACCTCAAGGCCNATAACCTGTTCTCGAATAGTGCCGTACTTTACTGTATTTGTTCCTGATGCGCCAGTAGAACACATGCCCCCAATAGATGCATTTGCTCCAGGATCAACTGGAAAGAATAATCCAGTGTCTCTCAAAAAAGAGTTTAATTCTTCGCGTGTTACACCTGCTTGAACTCTGCAGTCCATATCTTCCATATTAACCTGAATAACTTTATTCATATTTCTTGAGTCAATTGTAATACCACCATTTACTGCATGAACATGACCCTCAAGTGCTGTCCCAGTGCCAAATGGTATTACTGGAATGTTATTTTTAGAGGCAAAAGAAATTATTCTTGATACTTCATTTGAAGTTTCAGGAAAAACTACTGCATCAGGGAGATTTTCAGGAACATGCCAAGATTCATCATGACTGTGTTGAGATCTAACAGCTTCAGAGGTTGCAAATCTATCGCCAAAAAAATCTTCTAACTCAGACAAATCCATTTTATTAAATTTTAGAGTCCAAGAACAAATTTAGCCATTATATTTCTTTGAACTTCATCTGAACCACCATAAATAGTAGATGCTCGGTTATTCAAGTATGAAGGAAAAGCTGTTAAAGCATAATCTGGACCAATTTTTTCTACATTTGAAAATGGTTGTCTAGCTTCATTCTGTAAGGGCATAGTATAGTAACCAACTGCTTCAACTGTTAGCATATCTACTTCCTGTTTTAAATTAGATCCACTAGACTTCAATATTGATGAAGCAGGACCAGGGTGACCTCTTTCAGCAATGTCAGCCATAATTCTATGCTCGGTCATTAGAAGTGCTTGAACTTTTATTTCTGTCTCAGATAATGATTTTAAAAAAGCATCATCTTCAAGCAAACTATTACCAGTGTCTGATCTTTCGACAGATGCAATTTGTTTAATTTTATTAATATTGGACTGAATACCAGCGGCATAATTACCACCTCTCTCAAACTCAAGTAAGTATTTTGCGACTGTCCATCCATCATTTTCTTCACCAACTACATTTTCAACCGGTACTTTTACATCATCAAAAAATGTTTGATTAACTTCATGATCACCAGCCATTGTAATAATTGGTTTAATTTCTATACCAGGAGTGTCCATATCTATAAGTAAAAATGTTATACCTTGCTGAGGCTTACCGCTATTATCTGTTCTTACCAAACAAAAAATCCTATTTGCATGCTGCGCATGCGTTGTCCAAATTTTTGTTCCATTTACAATATAGTGATCACCATTTTTTACAGCTTTACATTGTAGCGACGCTAAATCTGATCCTGACCCAGGCTCTGAATACCCTTGGCACCAAAAATCTTCACCAGATAAAATTTTAGGCAAATACAAATCCTTTTGCTTTTGAGTGCCATATTTCATAAGAACAGGACCTACCATTGCTAATCCCATAGCTGTTGGAGAGGGTGCGCCTGCCTTGGCACACTCAGTAGAAAAAATATATCTTTGCATATCATCCCAGCCAGTACCGCCATATTCTTTTGGCCATTTTCCACCAATCCAACCTTTTTTATGAAGAATTTTGTGCCATTTTGATGAGTATTCGACTTCACTAAAAACACTAGCAGTTAACTTTCCTGCTTCTCTTAATTCACTTGTAAGTTCAGAATCTAGAAATTCTATAACTTCTTTTCGAAAATCTTCATATTCAGGTTTGAAACTTAAATCCATTTTTTACTCCAATTAAAAAATAATACTTAACTTTAAAAGTCATATTTGCATACTATAAAACATACTTGATTAGTTTATAAATAGTAATTAAAAATAAATCTAATTTTTTAGGGGTGACATAATGCCATATTATGAAGATATAGTTTTTTTAAGTGATATTCCTAGATATCACTCTGCTCATAACCCAGATCAAATTGCCTTTGTCTACGAGGATAAAGAGACATCTTATAAAGACTTCAATATTAGAACCGAAAAAGTTGCAAATGGTTTAGTTCAAATTGGAGTGGCTAATCAAGAGCGTGTAGCTTTTATGGATAAAAATTCTGATTTATTTTATGAAGTAGTTTTAGGCTGCACAAAAGCTAANGCAGTAGTTGTAGGAATTAATTGGAGGCTTGCTCCTCCTGAAGTAGCTTATATTTTAAATGATAGTGGAGCAAAGGTACTTTTTGTTGGAGAAGAGTTTTTTGACCTAGCAGATAAAATATTGGAATTATCAACAAGTGTTGAAACTGTAATTTGTCTTTCAGGCTCAAGAGCAGGATGGCCAACATATGAATCTTGGATGGTTCAACAGAGTAATGAGCTTTGCTCAAGACAGCCGAGCTTAACTGATGTTGCTATTCAAATGTATACCTCAGGAACAACTGGAAACCCAAAAGGTGTTCAGTTAACTCACGGAAACTTTCATTCTTCAAGAAATAGAGAGCCACAAGAAGGAATGGAGTTTGGTGAATGGAATGAAGATGATGCCAGCTTAGTAGCAATGCCAAGTTTTCATATTGGAGGTGCTGGATGGGGAATACAAGGTCTTTATGCATGTGCTAAAAATGTTGTTTTGAAAGAATTTTTACCCGAGGATGTTTTGGAGGTAATTGGAAAATATAAAATATCTAAAATATTTATGGTCCCGGCGGCTATGAAAATGGTTTTAGATCATCCTAATTCAAGAAAAACTGATTATTCAAACATTAAATATATACTATATGGGGCATCACCAATTCCTTTAGATCTTTTAAAGGAAGCTATGGAGGTTTTTGAGTGCGGGTTTGTTCAACTATATGGTATGACAGAAACTTGCGGTTCAGTAACTTATCTTCCACCAGAGGATCATTCAATAGAAGGAAATGAACGAATGAAGTCTGCTGGAAAAGCATATCCACATTGTGAAATTTCTATTTTAGATAATAATAGTAATGAGGTTCCACTTGGAGATGTTGGTGAAATTGCTGTAAGATCAACATCAAATATGCTTGGTTATTGGAATCTTCCTGAAGAGACTTCTAAAACTTTAAAAGATGGCTGGCTTAGAACTGGAGATGCTGGTTATATGGACTCAGATGGGTATGTGTATGTACATGATAGAGTTAAAGATATGATTGTTTCAGGAGGAGAAAATGTTTATCCGGCAGAAGTCGAAAGTGCAATTTTTGGTCATGAAAAAATCAGTGATGTTGCAGTAATAGGTATNCCTGATGAAAGATGGGGTGAGGCTGTTAAGGCCGTTGTTGTTTTAAAAGAGGGTGAAAGTGTGTCNGAGGAAGAAATTATCAATTTTGCAAAAGAGAGAATNGCAGGATTTAAATCACCAAAATCTGTTGATTTTATTTCTGAACTTCCNAGAAATCCATCCGGAAAAATTTTAAAGAAAGAGNTAAGGGCGCCTTATTGGGCAGGTCGTGACAGACAAATTAATTAATTTTGGAGTGTAATTTATGAGTAATCAAAAACCAATTGCAGATAATCTTTTTACTTGGCCNTCTGATAAGCCAAAGCTATTAGGCAGTCGTGATAGTGAAACCGGTAGATATTTCTTTCCTGCAAAAAGATCAAATACTCATGAGCAGGTTGAATTATCAACGAAAGGTACTTTATGGACATGGACTGTGCAGAGGTTTATGCCTAAAACACCATATATAGGAACAGAAAATCCNGAGGATTTTGAACCTTATCCTGTTGGGTATATTGAATTACCAGGCCAGATTATGGTAGAGTCAAGGNTATCTGGAGTGAAGGCAGAAGATTTAAAAATTGGAATGGAAATGGAACTTTCAATAGAACCATTTGTTAAAAATGAAGATGGGGAAGATTTAATGATGTTTTCTTTCAAACCATCTCAAGATTTATAGGAGGAAGTTATGTCAGATGTAGCAATAATAGGAATTGGAATTCATCCTTTTGGAAGAACAGAGGGTATGACTGGTTTACAACAGGGTGTTCATGCTGCTCGTGAAGCCTTATCAGATGCAGAAATGGAATGGGGCGATATTCAGTTTGCCTTTGGAGGTTCCTCAGCTGCTGGAAATGCTGATGCAATGGTTAANGATCTTGGGCTTACTGGGATACCATTTATGAATGTCTCTAATGGTTGCGCAACTGGTGGATCATCTCTTTTGTCTGCTTATACAACTATTAAATCAGGTCAATTTGATATTGGTATGGCAGTAGGTTTTGATAAACATCCAAGAGGTGCCTTCAATGCTGATCCAGAAGCTTCGGGACTAGAAAGATGGTATGGAGAAACTGGGTTAATGTTAACAACCCAATTTTTTGGAATGAAAATTCAACGCTACATGCATGATTATGGTATTACTTCTGACTCTTTAGCTATTGTTGCNGAAAAAGCATTTAATAATGCATCTTTAAATCCAAATGCTTGGAGACGTGAGCCAGTATCAAAAGATACCATTTTAAATGCTATGATGGTTTCTGATCCATTAACGAAATATATGTTTTGTTCTCCTGCAGAAGGCGCAGTTGCTTTAATTATGTGTAGAGCAGATATTGCCCATAAGTTCACAAGCAAGCCTTTGTTTTTAAAAGGAGCAGCTTTTAGATCAAGACCATTAGGTTCTTTTGAAGTTTTTAGCCCTTCTTTAGAAATTGAAAGAGGTCCGAGTCCTACAGTAGGGGCATCTGAGGCAACCTTTGAAATGGCTGGCATGACACGTGAAGATATAGACATTGCTCAGCTTCAAGATACTGAGTCTGGTGCAGAGATAATGCATATGGCTGAGAATGGATTTTGCAAAGATGGTGATCAAGAAAAGCTACTTCAGGATGGAGATACAAAACTTAATGGCAAATTACCAGTTAATACAGATGGTGGATGCATAGCAAATGGCGAGCCTGTAGGAGCATCAGGCTTAAGACAAGTTTATGAAAATTGCGTTCAATTAAGAGGAGCGGCTGGCAAGAGGCAGGTTCAAGGAAATCCCAAAACGGCTTATACTCATGTTTATGGGGCGCCTGGAATATCAGCTTGTACAATTGTAACTACTTAAGAGATTTATAATGATTAATAAACAATTTACTCTAGCAGGAAGACCTGTTGGGCGTCCTATAGAAGACTCTGATTTTGAATATAAAGAATCTGAAATTGGAGAACTTAACGAAAATCAAGTACTTCTTGAAAATCTTGTAATAGAGTTTCAGCCCGCACAAAAAGGTTGGATGGAACAAATTTCTAATTATGTTGCACCTCTTGAAATCGGTGATGTAATGCGGTGCGGAGGGATTGCAAGAGTATTAGAAAGTAAATCAAAAAAATTCAAAAAAGGTGATATTGTATCAGGCCAAACTTGCTGGCAAACTCATCCAATTCTTAACGCCGAAGAGATCGAAAAAGTAGAAGACGAGACTATGGCTACTAAATACTTAGGAGCTTTAGGGAGTACTGGATTAACAGCATATTTCGGTGTTACAAAAATTAGCAAACCAAAGCCAGGTGATACAGTTGTTATAACAGGTGCTGCCGGTGGAGTGGGCTCTGTTGCAGGGCAAATTTTTAAAATTGCTGGATGTAAAGTTATAGGCATTGCTGGTGGCAAAGAAAAGTGTGACATCCTAATTAATGAATTTGGATTTGATGGAGCTGTTGATTATAAATCTGAGGATATAAATGAAGCATTAAAAAATCTATGCCCAGAAGGAGCTAATATTCTTTATGATAATGTTGGTGGAAGAATTCTTAATGATTGTTTAAATCATATTGCTATGAATGCAAGAATTGCCATATGTGGAATTATATCACGGCATAAAACTGACAACTCAAACTTCGGACCAGAAAATTATGCTAATTTAATTTTTAAGAGAGCTACAATGGAAGGTTTTATTGTCATTGATTTTATGTCAGAAAGCGGAGAAGCAAGAAAGAAATTAAAAAAATGGATCTCTGAAGGTAGAATAAACTGTAAGGAAGACATACAAGTGGGCTTTGAAAACGCCCCAAAGACTCTTAGGCGACTATTTGAGAGTAAAAATAAAGGTAAACAACTTTTAAAAATTGCTGATTAAAACTGCATAGGACCAGATACCCCAGACTGCCCATTTAAATTTTCAATATTAAGTGTTCTTTCGTTTTGTGCGGTATCCATAAATTCATAAACTTCTATAATTTTTGAATTTTCAATTTTGAAAATATGGCAATATGTCTGATCCATGACCTGACCATTTAATGATTTTCCTTTAGCTGTCATTAATCCAGTAACTCTTTTATCATCTGAACACATAATTTTCCAATTTTCAGCAAATGCTACCGTAGTTTGATCTAGACTCGCCACAACTGCTGGAACTAGAATGCCATAAACATTTTCTTTACCCTTCCAGTATCCAGAAAAAGGAGATTCGCCAATGATATGAAATTTTACATTTTCATCCATTAGGGAAATCACTTTTTCAAAATCCCCTTTACTAATTGATTTATAATACGTTTCCATAATTTTTCTATTTTTATTACTTTTACTCATAGAAACATCTCCTTATTTAGTTTATGTTCTCTTTTACTTTATACGATTAAAGTAAGTATGATTAAACTAAATGTAAAATATTTTGGAGCCAATAATGAATACACCTTTTAATTTTCACCTAACAAAATTTTCTAATGAAGCTGAAATCCTGAGATCTGAAGTAAGGGAATTTTTGACGGATGCGCTTAAAGATATTTCAAAAGAAACAAGAGCAGAAACTTGGTATGGAGCTGATGAAGAATTCAGTAGAAAAGTTGGAGAAAAGGGCTGGATAGGATTAAATTGGCCAAAAGAGTATGGTGGAGCAGGTCGCTCAGCAATGGAGCGTTATGTTATTTTAGAGGAAATGTTAACCGCAGGAGCGCCCGTCGGCGCACATTGGATTTCTGATAGACAATCAGGTCCTCTTATTATTAGATACGGAACAGAAAAACACCAAAAAGAACTTCTTCCTGGAATTCTAAAGGGAGAGTCTTATTTTTGTATAGGAATGTCAGAACCGGATTCTGGTTCTGATTTAGCAGCTTTAAGAACTAAAGCTGAAAGAAAAGATGATACTTACATTGTTAATGGNACTAAGCTTTGGACATCAGGNGCACATCGTTGTCAATATATGATAGCTTGCTTTAGGACCTCTCAAGAAGAAGACAGACATGGCGGNCTTAGTCAATTTATTGTAGATTTATCTCTTCCAGGTATTACAATCAGACCAATTATTGATTTAGCAGGGCGTCATCATTTTAATGAGGTAGTATTTGAAGATGCTGAAGTTCCTGCGGATATGTTAATTGGAACAGAAGGAAATGGCTGGAATCAAGTTACAGCTGAATTAGCCTTAGAGCGATCTGGTCCCGAAAGATATTTGTCTAGTTATATACTTTTACAAGAGTTGGTGAACGAGTTCTCTATTAGAAATNATGATGAAGGTGTCACAGAAATTGGTAGGCAAATGGCTCATCTTACAACTTTAAGACAAATGTCAGTATCAGTTGCGGGCATGCTCGATGAAGGACAAAATCCTGCCTTAGAGGCATCAGTTGTAAAAGACCTTGGAGCAGTTTTTGAGCAAGAGCTTCCAAATATAGCTCACAGGTTGATGGGTCTTGAGCCGGATGCAAATGGATCTGATTTTCAAAGGTATTTAGCAATTTTAACTCAAATATCTCCTTCGTTTTCATTAAGAGGTGGAACAAGAGAGATTTTAAGAGGCATTATTGCTAGAGGATTAGGGTTAAGATAAATGTTAAATGAAACATCGCAGCTTTTATCTGATTCTGCAGAGAGAATATTTTCAGATCATGTTTCAAAAGAATGTATCGTCAATTCTGAGAAAGGAGTTTGGCCAAAAGAACTTTGGGATGAGATTGTAAATAATGGCCTTAATTTAGTTTTGGTTCCTGAGGAGCTTGGTGGNGTAGGTGGCTCATGGTTTGATGCAGGTATTTTATTTAAAGCAATAGGAAGATATCAGGCCCCTATTCCTCTGGCAGAAAATATTATTGCTGGACATCTTCTTGGCCTAGGTGGAATTCCATTACCTGAGAACTCTATCGTTACTATTCTGGATGGTGATCTTTCTATTTCTGATAACAAATGTTCCGGTGTTTCTGAGAGAACTCCTTTTGGTTCCAGTGCAACACATGGTGTAGCTGTTGTAGTGGGCAAGAATTCTTCTAAGGTAATTTTACTTTCTATACCAAGGAATTCCATAAGTGATGATAAGAATTTAGCTCTAGAGAGCAGAGCCAATATAAATTTTTCTGATGCTGATATTATAAGCTCATCTGAAATTGATATTTCATCTGATTATATTTTAAAAATTGGAGCTTTGATGAGGTCTTGTCAGATTGCTGGAGGGTTAGAATTTTTATTAGATCAATCCGTTCAATATGCAAACGATAGAGTGCAGTTTGGTAGACCAATTGCAAAATTTCAAGCAATTCAACAAGAGCTTGCTGTTCTTGCAACTCATGTTGCAGCTTCAGGTGTTGCAGCTGATTANGCTAGTTCATCTATGGATAATGGCTGTGAGGATCTTGCAATTGCATCTGCTAAAAGTAGAGTTGATGATGCAGTATCAATTTGCGCAAGCATAGCTCATCAAGTTCATGGAGCAATAGGCTTTACTTATGAGCATGGCTTGCATTTCTCTACTAGAAGACTTTGGTCTTGGAGAGCTGAATACGGCGCAGGAAGTTATTGGGCAAAATCTCTTGGTGAAAAAGCAGTTGCCTCTGGCGCTGATAAGTTTTGGCCATCCATCACGTCTGGAAAAATTTAAAGTTGATAAAGCAAGATAAANCCTGGCGTTATTTTGAAGATGTTTTAGTTGGTGAAAAAAGAAAGTCCAATTTAAAGTTAATAACTGAAGATGAAATAATTAGTTTTGCAAAACAATATGATCCTCAGTGGTTTCATACTGATAAGGACGAAGCAAAAAATTCAAACTTTAAAGGAATTATTGCCAGTGGAATTCACGTAGCTGCTCTTTGGAGATTATTGGACAACGAGATTAATGGTAATATTAATTTTGTCTGTGGAATAGGATGGGATAATGTTAGATGGAAAAATCCTTTACGCCCAAATAATAAAATATATGTAACATCTGAGTGTATTTCAAAAAGTCAAACATCATCAAAAGAGAGAGGGGTAGCAGTATTTGATCACTCTGTTAAATACGAAGATACNNCTGATATTTTAGTTTTTAAAGGAACTTGCTTAATACATAAGAAGCAGTAAAAAATTGCTTTATGATATAAGATAAATTATTAATACATATCTTTAAAGAAGGTTAAAATGCTAGATATCGATGAAGATACAAAGAGAGTTTTAGAGGGTTTTGAAAGGGAGAAGGCTAGAACAGGNCCTCCTGAGGGATTTCCTGGTTTTCCGGTAATTCCTGGTGAGCGTTATACAGATTCTGAATTCCAAAAACTAGAAATTAAGCATCTATGGCATAAATCTTGGGTGTATGCGTGTCACTCAGACCAGCTTCCAGAGAAAGGAAGTTATTTTGTTTGGGATAAACTAAAAGTTCCAATTGTTATAGTTAATTCAGGTGATGATAAAATAAAGGCATATTATAACACTTGCCGTCACAGGGGTGCTCCTGTCGTAAATGATAAAAGTGGAAAGGCAAGACTTTTAGTTTGTACATATCATGGCTGGAGTTACGATCTTGATGGTAATCTTATAAACTTAAGGGACCCTAGAGATTTTGTTGATTTAGANAAATCTTGCCAAAGTTTGATTGAGGTATCTTGTGATCGACTTGGTAACTGGATATTTATAAACTTAGATCCCGATGCTGAACCCTTAAAAGATTATTTNGGTATTCTCGGCGAGCACATGGAACAGTTTCAGCCAGATAAATTAAGGCATGTTCACTCTAAGTCCTATCCAGTTAACAGTAATGTAAAGGTGCTTTTAGACGCATTTCTTGAGGTTTATCATGTGCCTTCAATTCATAAAAAAACAGTAAGCCGTTTTATTGATATAGAGGGAACATATATAAATTTATGGCCTAATGGTCATTCCAGGATGGTGACCCCTCATCGAGATCCCGACTGGAGGGACCCTGGAGCAATAGGATTAAAAGAGATCGAGACAGTATCAGAAATACCAAAGCATCAAAATGCTTCTTATAGTTTTTTCCCTAATTTAGTTACTCCACCAGCAGCAACTGGTATACCATTTTTAACTTTTTGGCCTACATCTGATGATACCTGTGAAATTGATGTTCATTGGTTTTCGCCTGATTGGGGGGATGGAGATCTTCCAGAGGTATGGCACAAAAGGATTGAAAATTTTGAAAATATTTTGTTTGAAGATACTCAATTTGCGCCTGATATTCAGGCTAGCGTTGCAAGCCCTGGATTTAAAGGTGTATTGCTAAATTATCAAGAAAGAAGAATTTATCATTGGCATGAAGAACTTGATAAAAAAATTGGCCACAATAATATGGATCAAGATTACAGCATTCCAAAAGTCCTAAGCCCCTTCATAGAGAAATAATTATTATAATAAGGATTTAATTTTGACAGATTCAAAACAAAGGTTTGGCTTATCTTATGATGAGTTAGCTACAAGACAGACTGTTTACAGAGAAAACCTTCTTGATGATCATTCTGTTTTAATTACAGGCGCAGGAAGCGGTATGGGCAAAGCAATGGCATTCCTCTTTGCTCGCCTTGGTGCAAAAGTAACTATTTGTGGTCGTAAAGAAGAAAAATTAATTAAAGTTTATGATGAAATTTTAAATCGGTGTGGAAAAAAAATTTTTTGGGAAGTTTCAAATGTTCGTGACCCAGATAAAGTAGAAGAACTTTTGGACGGTATTATACAGCGCGATGGAAAGATAGATACTGTGATTAATAATGCTGGAGGACAATTTCCTCAAGATGCTATAGATTTTTCTCGAAAAGGATGGCTAGCGGTTGTTGATTTAAACTTAAATGGACCTTGGTGGGTTATGCAAGAAGCAGCAAAGCGTTGGAAAAAATCTGGTACACAAGGGAATATTATAAACTTAGTTGCTAATGTAGAAAGAGGTATGCCTCAAGCGGCACATACTTGCGCCGCAAGGGCTGGAACAATTTATTTATCCAAAACTTTAGCAACAGAATGGGCTCCTCATAAAATCAGAGTTAATTGTATTGCTCCAGGTACAATTGAAACTGAGGGATTTGAAGTTTATCCAGATAAAGCACTAGAGAGGTTTCATAAGGCAAATCCAATGCAAAAATTAGGTGATGTTTGGGATATAGCGGAAGCATCTGTTTATTTAGCTTCTGATACAGGAAGTTTTGTAACAGGAGAAATTTTAACAATTGATGGCGGAATGGCTCAATGGGGTGTTGTTTGGCCAGCAGGGATGCCTGATTATTTTAAAATGGATGGAGGGGATTAATTGAAAGCTGTCTACTATGAGAAATATGGAAGTCTCTCTGTTTTAAAGCATGGGGAGATTAATGATCCAAAAGAAGTTTTGGATAATGAAGTGCTAATTAAGGTTAACTCTTTTTCTTTAAACCCCTTGGACTATAAACTGCGAAATGGAATGTTAAAATTAATTACTTTTCGTACTTTTCCTCGTACAACTGGATCAGATTTTAGCGGTGAGGTTATCACTATTGGAGGTAGTGTTAAGAACTTTAAGATAGGAGATAAAGTTTTTGGTTTTCTATCGCAGTTAACGAGTGGAACTTCGTCAGAATTTATTAAAGTTAATCAATCAATTCTTTCCAAAATTCCTTCAAATATCGATATCTCAGAATCAGCATCAGTTCCACTTGCGGCCTTAACTTCTTATCAAGCTTTAGCTCAATTAGCTAAAATCACAAAAGGTAACAAAGTATTAATAAATGGAGCATCAGGTGGTACTGGTATTTTTGCTGTACAAATTTCAAAATTATTTGATGCTGATGTTACATCTATTACTAGTCATCGAAATATTGAATGGATGAGAAATACTTTCTTAGTAGATAATGCTGTTGATTACACTCATGAAAATTTTTTAGACAATTTGAAAAAAAATGAATTTGATGTGATTTATGATTGTTATGGAAATTTATCATTCAACAAAATAAAGGATTTATTAAAACCCAATGGAAAATTTATTACTACAGATCCTTTTAAGATTGAGAGTATAGTTGGAAGAATAGTTTCTTTGTTTTCCAAAAGAAAATTTTTATCAGTAGTTGTTAACTCAAATGGTAATGATTTAAATATTATTAAAAAATGGATCGAAGAGAAAAAAATTAAAATTTTTATTGATAAGATCTTTAATTTTAGCCAAACTCATGACGCTTATAAGTATATAGAGACACAAAGAGCAAAAGGTAAAATAATTGTTCGAGTTGATGTCTAACTAAAATAAGGGAGAGGGATGTGCAATTAAGTAAAGATAAATTATTAGACGCATATACAAGAATGAAGAAGATAAGAGTCTTTGAAGAAACTATGCGTGATGAGTTCGCCAAAGGAACCGTTCCCGCTTTTATCCATCTCTATATTGGTCAAGAAGCTATAGCAACAGGTGTATGTGTTGAGCTTACCGATCAAGACAGTATTTCTAGTACTCACAGAGGTCATGGTCACTGTATTGCTAAAAATTCAGATCTTGAGAAAATGACAATGGAAATCTTTTGTCGAGCAGAGGGTTTGTGTGAAGGCAAGGGCGGATCTATGCACATTGCAGATTTATCTGTTGGAATGTTGGGAGCAAATGCTATTGTTGGCGCTAATGCACCTATTGCTGTAGGAGCTGCTTTAAAACAAAGAGTTCTTGGAGAAAATTTAGTATCTGCTGCATTTATTGGCGATGGCGCTTCAAATCAAGGTGCTGTATTTGAGTCAATGAACCTTGCTAGCGTTTTAAAGCTTCCAGCTTTGTTTATTTTTGAAAACAATGGATATGCTGAATTTACAGGAATTGATTATCATTGTGGAGGAGGAGATATAGCTGGAAGGGCTGAAGGGTTTGGAATGCCTTCTTATAAAGTAGATGGCTCTGATTTTTTTGCAGTGCAAGAAGTTGCAGCTGAGGCTGCTGAGAGAGCGAGAAGAGGCGAGGGACCTAGCGCAATAGAATGTATAGCAAAAAGATGGTATGGACATTTTGAGGGAGATCCTCAACATTATCGAACTAAAGAAGAATTAGAAACTATAAGAAGAGACTTTGATCCATTAATTATTTTTCGTCAGAAAGTTGAAGATGCAGGTCTTATTGAGAACAATGATTTAAACCTGATCGATGATGAACTTTCCAATCAAGTTACAGAAGCCGTTGAAAAAGCAAAAAATAGTCCTCTTCCTAATGTTGAAGAATTAACGACCAACGTCTATGAAAAAGGGAGTTATTAATGAGAGTAAAAACATACAGAGAGGCTATTATCGAGGCTATGATGCTCGAGATGAGACGTGATGAAAAAGTATTTATTATCGGAGAGGATATTTCTGGCGGCAGAGGCTGTGGTGATTTTGAAGGAGAGGCTGCTGGTGGTCCTATGGGATTGACACAAGGTTTATGGGATGAGTTTGGAGCAAAAAGAGTTATTGATACCCCTATTAGCGAAACAGCAATAATGGGTGCAGCAGCTGGAGCAGCCCTTTCTGGACTTAGACCAATAGCAGAATTAATGTTTTCAGATTTTTTCGGAGTTTGTTTTGATCAAATTTATAATCAAGCAGCAAAATTCCGATTTATGTATGGAGAGCAAGGTGCAACTCCTTTGGTTATAAGAACTATGATAGGAGCAGGAATCGGTTGTGGCCCTCAGCATTCTCAATCCCCGTATTCTATTTTTGCCAATATTCCTGGGTTAAAAGTTGTTACACCCTCAAACCCTTATGATGCAAAAGGGCTTTTAATTTCCTCAATACGAGATAACGATCCTGTAATGTTTTGTGAACATAAATCACTTCTTGGTATGGAGGGTAATGTTCCAGAGGATGCATATGAAGTTCCACTTGGTAAAGGTAAAATTATTAAAGAAGGTAATGATATAACCATTGTTGCGATTGGTCAGATGGTTGGAATCACTCAAGATTGCGTTTCTAAATTTGAAGAAAAAGGGATTTCTGTTGAAATTATTGATCCTAGATCTTTATCCCCTTTTGATGAAGAGATTGTATACGATAGCGTTGAAAAAACTGGCCGCCTTTTAGTGATAGATGAATCAAACCCTGTTTGTTCTTTTGGATCTTGGATAGCTAGTATGGTAAGTGATGAAGTATTTTCATCTCTTAAAGCTCCTACAAGAGTTTTAACACCACCACATTGCCCAGTTCCTGCAGCACCTAATCTAGAGGCTGCCTATCTACCTGACTTAGATAGAATTGTTGAGGCAACTGATTATCTTACAAACTATAGCTAGTCGAGTAATTCAAAATTTAATAAAACGTTTCCAGGCATGTTACCACCATATTGGTAGCCAGAGTTTATAAAAAGATTATTACCTGCTATTACAGGCCCTAGACCTTCAATAGTTCCACCATAAGCCTTAGTATCTGTATATTCTGAAAAATCAGCATTCGTATTAAATTCCCAAAGAAGGTTACCTGATGCATTATCTAAAATATACATCCATCCATCCATACCGGCTGCAATTATTATATCATTTGTAGAGCTTAGTGCTGCTGAAATACCTCTATCACAAGCACTACCAAATTCTTGACATCTGTCTTGAGGTTCAAATTTCCAGTTTAGTGATCCAGTTTTCGCATCAAGAGAGTAGACTCCAGGTGTAGCGGGGCCAGGAAATTTATTAATATAGTTTTTATCGGAAATTCCCGCAAAAATACTTTTTCCATCCGTCGTCATACCCCAATGAACTCCTCCAGCAAATCCTCCTCTTCCTATTTTTTTAGACCATAAAAGCTTTCCATTTTGGTCTGGATCTAAAGCATAAACATGTCCTGATTTCCTGCCCCCAAAGAGTATGCTCTTGTCATCATCTAGGTCTATTAAGATGGTTGAGGCTCCAAAATCCCAATCTGGTCCATTTTCCTCAGGACAACCTGATCCAGATGAAATAAAGCAACCCATATTCCATGCATCACCAGTCTGTGCTTGAAAAGACCAAACAATCCCACCTTTAGTTTTATCAATTGCTAAAATTGAATCACTCGTATCTGCTGCTGGTGATGTATATGATTCACCAGTCCCTACATAAATAAGATTTCTCTTAATATCCACTGTTGGAGAATTCCATACAGGAACCCCGGAAGGTGCTAAAATTTTCTTACCGGATTCATTATATTTTCCAGTATGTTTGGGAGGTACTGGTATAGAATAGGTTCTCCATAACTCATCTCCATTTTCGGCACTTAAAGCCATTACACCACCCCTAAAAGAACAACACTCATAATCTGGGTTTGCTCCATCAGCCCACTCTCGAGATGAAAGTGGAACATAAATGACATTATCGTATACTCGAACTGATCCAGTCAGTATTACTCTTGGATGATATCTAAGAGATTTAGTCCAGAGGTTTTCTCCAGTAATTGCATCATGCTTGTAA
This sequence comes from Rhodobiaceae bacterium, assembly GCA_002704345.1. Lineage (GTDB taxonomy): Bacteria > Pseudomonadota > Alphaproteobacteria > MED-G09 > MED-G09 > MED-G09. The sequence goes on from PAGD01000019.1 coordinate 42,454, forward strand.
ACGTTTCCTTCATAATCACCAGAGAAAACAAAATATTTTCCGTTTATTTTTTCTAATACTGGTGCAGATCTAATTTCGCCTTGGATTTTTGTTCTCCAACGAACACAACCATCATCTCTATCAAGAGCATAAAGGTGAGCATTTTGATCGCCGATAAAAATTACATTACCAGAAACTGATGGTTGAGACCTCGATCTTGTGGCACCGGGGAATGCAAAGACCCATTTTAACTTTAACTTATCTAAATTTTGACTATCTATATTAGAGCTAGTGTTTCTTGTATTTTCTCTATCATAACCCCACTGAGTATATGAATTATTGCTAAATTTTATAGGTGAATTTTTTTCGCAAAAGTTTGGTTCAGGTAAATTTGTTGTTATAGGGCTGCCACTAATATACTCTGCAAGCTTAACCTTCTCTTTATCTGTTAGGTGTGAAGCCTGAGATGACATTACACCATATAAGGTTTCTAAGATATAATCTGCTGACATAGCAGAGAATGTTGTAGCGTGTGGCGCTCTTGGTGTACCTCCACTATGACAACCCAAACAAGACTCATTAAAAATTTTTCCTGAAACTTTGTCCGATCCAGTAAACAAGCCTCCTTCATCCTCAACAGTTGAACTTGCATATATCGATGATGAATAGATTGCTATTAATAATAGTATTAATAAAATTTTTTGCATTTACCAGTTCCTTAAATAAATAACTATTTCTTAATTCCAGTATATAAAATATTTACGATATCAGAGGCTTCCTTACCAATATTTATTGACCGGTTAGTTAAAATTGTTCTTAGGCCTATATGTTCTAGTCCGCCATAGAATTGATCTCTAAAAATAGCAAAATTTAAATCACTTTGAACATCACCATTCTTTATTGAGTCTTTAATAATACTTTCGAGTATTCTTGAATATCTTTTATTAACCTTGTGAGCTTGAGAATTTACATATTGCTCCCAACGTAATTCTTTTATGAAAATTTTATGAATTTTTGGAGTTGCTTTCATTCCTTCAAGATATCTAATAGCTAAAAACAAAAGCCGAGAGTAGAAATCTGTTATTTCATGAATATCTTTTTCAACTTTTTCTATAAAAGGCTCAGACCATTCATTAACAATTTGATTAAGCAAATCATTTTTATCTTCAAAGTATTTATAAATAGTTGCCTCCGACACCCCTGCTTCTTTGGAAATTTTCATCATTGATAAACTTTTCGTCCCGTCTTCTTCAAGAATTTTTTTTGCTGCATTAATAATTTCTTTAGGACGAGAACTTTTGCGTCTCCTCCAGGCATTTTGATGACTTAATATATTTTCAACATTAGATTTTTCGGGCTCAGGTAATTTATTTTTTAATGATTTTTTCAAAAAACCTGCCCTCTTTAATTGATAATTTAATATTAATTATAGCGTCAAATATATATAATATTTTATATTATTAAAGGTAATTCGTAAAAGGCACTAAGAGTGATTAAGGAAAATAAAAAAACATGGGATGAATTAATCTTAAACCCTAAAGGACTTAAAAATGAGGTTTTTTCTGGCCTTAGTTTCCCTGGAGGGGTATTTTTTATTGATAGTGATACAAATGCATCAATTTATAAATCTACGGGAGTGCTTGTTGACAATAAAAACCTAAATAATTTTATAAAAGCTCATCCTATTTTTTTATTTACCTCAACATTGAGGGGTTCAGGTGCTTCTATTCAGGATATCTTTAATTTATTGAATTATGATGTAAACAATGGTCCGATGCTTGGCCAATGCAATATGTCGTTTAAATCACCATTGCAATTAGAAAAAGAATATAAGATTGATGGAAAGATTAATTCATTAAAACAAAAGATTAGTAAAAAACTAGGCAGGATTAAGATTTTAGATTTTACTTTATCTATGTTTGATAATCCTAATTCTCCAATAGCTAGTGTTAATTATATATGGATACTTCCGGAGAAAGAGACTTAATGTATAGCGAAGGATTAAATTTAAAGGATTGGGAGTTTTTAGTACCACAAGAAAGCATGGATATTTGGGCTGTTATTCTTGATGATCCAAATCCCATTCACCTAGACGCTAATGCTGTTAAGCAAGTAGGCCTAGGTAATAAAACTATTAATCAAGGGCCTGCAAATATTGCTTATATATTAAATATGATTGAAGAAAATTTTCCGAACTCTCAAATTCTAAAAATGAATAATAAGATGACGGATTCAGTTCTTGAAGGTGATTTAGTAACTGTATCTGGCCATATTACAGAAATTAAAGTTGCAGGTGATCAATTTATTGCTTCATGTTCAATACAATTAACTGCAGGAGAAGATAAAATTGCAGTATTATCGGAAATTGACGTATTGTTTAAGGAATCTCAATAAACCTTTCTTAGCTTTATCCACCAATCCTGAACTTCTGCTGCATGACTTATGCCATATTCTTTTGCTAAATCAGATGCATCTTCAGGTACTTTTTGCATTTCAGTAACGCCAACAGGTGCTGCATCATCAATTGGATCCAGCCATTCAAGATTAATATCCTCAATAACTCCGTCATATTGCGCACCGGCTGCTTCATGATACTCACTAATTTGATGTTTAAGTAAAAAATCTAAATAAGTGGGATAGACCAAAAGAGTATAGTAGGAACCTCTCTCTCTTCCTCTGTAGTATTCATAACGAATAATACAGTCTTCATTGGCATGCGATTGTTTATAAAGTTCTTTCGATAATTCTTCAAATTTTTGTTCTTGACCCTCTACTATTTTAATGTGGGCTAATAATGATGACATGCTATACTCCTTTTTTAAAATAATTATATTACTTAATTAATAGTTATCGTTCTTTTTATTTTTTTCTCAACTCAATCCACCAATTTTGGATAATAGCAGGATATGTTTTTATATACTCTTTTGCTAATTCAGGGACATTTTCTGGTAACTCTTGCATTTCAGTAATGCCAACGGGCGCAGCTTCCTCAATAGGATCTAGCCATTCAAGGTCTAGGCTTTCAATAACCCCTCCGAATTGCGCACCAGCGTCTTCATGGTGTTTGCTAATTTGATGTTTTAATAGAAAATCTAAATACGTTGGATAAACTAACAAAGTATAATAAGAATTTCTCTCTCTTCCTCTGTAATGCTCATAACGAATAATACAATCTTCATTAGCGTGCGATTGTTTATAGAGCTCCTTTTGAAGTTCCTCGAATTTTTCTTCTTGACCTTCTACGACTTTAACGTGCGCAAGTAGTGATGACATTATTACTCTCTTTTATTATCAAATTGTTTATTTATTTAGCTTCCTATATTTCTCACTATCAGTTCTAAGGTTGGAGCCAAGAAATAGCCCCCCCAAGTCACCTCTGATACCTTCTGATTTGGCAGAAAAATTAGTATCTAAAATATATAACCTTCTGCTAACCTTCCATCCTTCAGGTGTTTTTGAAAATTCGTCATGATATCTTCCACAATAAATATTCACATCTTGAATTCCAAACTCGGTTACTTCACCACCCGAGGTTAGACCATAACTTTCTACTTCCGCTTTATCACCATTTATCTCGATGGCTATATTACTGATTAAATGCCAACTATGACCACCTTTTTCAACTTCCATGACTGCTGGAATAAAACCTTTCGCATCTCCCGCATAAAATCCATAATCAATAAAGCCATCTTCTACAAAACAGCTTCTTAAAAGATCCTCATCCATCCAATCAAGAGCACGACAATATCTTGTTAAGCAATCATTGATACTTTGTATTGCTTCAATTTTTTCCAATCTTTCCTCAATATTACTCATAACTCCTCCATGTTAATGACCATTGATAACTTACTCTACAAAGACAAAAAATATTGTCAATTGGTAAAGCTAGTACTAGGATATCTTGTTATTTTTTTTCTTACAGGGGTGAGTTTTGAGAAATTTATTAATTTTTTTATTGGTTTTTTTATTTTCTTCTTATGGTTACTCGGAGGTTGACGACTGGTCGTCATATGGAAAAGATTCTGGCGGTGGTCACTATTCTAAGGCTATAGAAATTACACCTGAAAATGTAAAAAAACTTAAAAAAGTTTGGACACATCGATCGGGCGATTACCATAAGGGTTTAAACTGGACTGAAGATGTCATACCAAATAGTAGTCAACAAACATCTTTTCAGGCTACCCCTCTTTTAGTAAATGAAACTTTATTTTATTGCACACCTTATAATAGAGTTTTTGCATTAGACTCTGCTACTGGAGAAGAGAAGTGGGTTTTTGATCCAAAAGTTGAAAAAGAAGGCAAGGCAATAATGCACTGCAGAGGTGTTGCTAGCTGGATTGATATTGAGAAAACAAAATCAGATAAATGTTATCATCGAATAATTACTGGAACAATTGATGCTGAGCTTTTTTCTATAGATGGAAAAACTGGAGAATTATGCCAGGACTTTGGAGAAAACGGGCGTATCGATTTGAGATCTGGTCTTGGCGATCATAATCCTGCCTTTTATTATAGTGTTTCGCCGCCCGCTATTATAGGTGACTTAGTAATAGTTGGAGGAGGTATTGCTGATAATGTAAGTACTTCTGTACCAGGAGGTGTAGTTCGCGCTTATGATATTAGAACAGGCGAATTGATTTGGTATTGGGATCCCATTCCTCCTGGCCAAGAGCCAATAATAGATGATTTAGGAAATCAATTATACCAAAGAGGGACAACAAATGTTTGGTCGATAATTTCAACTGATCCTGAGTTAAATCTTGTTTACCTCCCAACTGGAAATACTGCTGCCGATAATTATGGTGGCCATCGCAATGGGTCTGATTATTATTCTAGTTCAGTGGTTGCATTAAATGCATCAACAGGAGAGGTAGTTTGGCATTTTCAAACTGTTCATCATGATATTTGGGATTATGATGTACCATCACAACCAACTTTCTATGATATCAAGAAAGATGGAAAAATTATAAAAGCATTGGCCCAGACAACTAAAATGGGATTTGTTTTTTTACTAAATAGGGAAACAGGAGAACCTATTTTTCCAATTGAAGAAAGGGATGTTCCTCAAGGAGCTGTTGAGGGTGATTATGTTACAAAAACACAACCTTTTCCATCCAAACCCGCACCTCTTACTAAAACTTATTTAGATCCAGAAGATGTTTTTGGCTTTACTCCATGGGATAAAGGGTATTGTAAAAAAGCTGCTGAAGATTATAGAAATGAAGGTCTTTATACGCCTCCATCAATTGAAGGTAGCGTGCACTATCCAAGTGCAATTGGTGGAGCGAACTGGGGTGGTCCAGCAATTGATGCTTCCAGAAATATACTAATTGCAAATACGATGAACCTATCAAGTACAATCGTAATGGTTCCAAGAAGTGATTGTGATAAAGCGCTTAAAGATTTAGCAAGAGATAGTGTTCAATCAAGATTTTCAGCATTACAACAAAACGAAGGAACACCTTATTGCACAATTAGGGCTTTTGGTTTTATGTCACCGTTAGGTGTTCCATGTACAAAACCACCTTGGGGTAGTCTCACAGCCATTGATCTAGATACTGGAGATCATTTATGGCAAATTCCGCTTGGAACCTCAAAAGATTTAGCCCCTTTTCCATTTTGGTGGATAAAGGGAGCTCCTAATATAGGGGGACCTACAGTAACTGCCTCAGGTTTAACATTTATTGCGGCAACAAGTGACTATTATTTAAGAGCATTTAATACTTTAACTGGTGAAGAGTTAGCAAAGTTTAGATTACCTACTGGCGGCCATGCAACACCTATGACTTACAAAAATAAAAATGGTAAACAGTTTGTTGTTATAGCAGCTGGAGGCCATTGGGCTGTCGGATCACCTGCATCTGATCATTTGATTGCATATGCTCTTCCAGATGAGGAAATTGATTGAGATTTATCAAAAAAAAGGGGGAAAAATGAATAAAAGCATTACTGTTGAAAGAGTATCTGATTATGAAGTAAATACAGATGCAGGAGATATTATTAAAGATACCAACAAAATGNAATGGATTGAAGTTGGTGGTGGCAGTAGGTTTAAGGTCCTTAGGGCATGTAAGAAAACCGGTGATTGGGCTTTATATGTTCAAATGGATCCAGGAGCTAAATTTCAAGCTCATAGACATCAGGGCTGTGGAGAATTTTTTATTACTAAGGGTGAATTGCTTTATGATGTAGGAAGCGCACCTGCAGGTACTTATGGATATGAACCAGTATTTGCAGAACACTTTATTGCTGGAACAGAAGTATTAACCGAGATGTATTTTAGCGGAAGGGGATCAGTAACTTATTTTGACGAAGAGAAAAATATTGATTGGATTTTAGACTCAGAATGGCTTCATAAATTAAATCTTGGTGAAGTAGAGTTAGATGTAAGCCCTAAATCTTAAATGATCATTAATGCTTCTCTAAATATCATGATGGATAAGGCTATCCAACTTAATATGAAAAGAGAAAATCTAAACCATACAAGATTAATTGTTGCTTGAAGAATAGAGTGAATAATTCTAATCACTACATATGTCCAAGCACAATAAAGATGTATAGAATCCGTATGATTAAGTCCCCAGATTACAAATGAAATTGCGTAAAATACTGTTGGCTGTTCAAAAAGATGATTATAGTTATCTGCTACTCTTTCAACTTTGCTAGGGAAAATTCCTCCAATTGAAGCGGGGTGTGAGAATTTTTGAACATCAACTCCGTCTTCTTCAAGTTTTTTTGCTGCTGGGAGTCTGGTTGCATACATCCAAACCATCATAGCAAAAGATAATAAACACATTATGANAATTGGTTGCAATATTAAATCATTCATAGGTTTCTCCAATTTAAGAAATATTCTAATACATTATGATTAAATAAGAAGCTTGAAAATATAAATAATATGATTTTATCGATTTATTGACACTTATAAAAACTCAAGTAAAATTTTATTCTTATGGATAGGGGGGTATCTAATATGGCAATTAATGGTTTGCATCATGCAGCAATTTCAACACCTAATATTGATAGATTAATGAAGTGGTACAACGATAATTTCGGCTTTGAAGAGGTTTCAAGATCCGAATGGCCTTCAGGTTCTGATCAAATTGATGATGTCGTCGGTCTAAAAAGTAGTTCAGCAAAGCAGGGTTTTTTAAAATGCGGTAATATTATGATTGAATTTTTCGAGTATTCAAGTCCTGAACCTGAGTTAATGGATAAGAATCGTCCAGTTAATAATCATGGCCATACGCATGTTTGTGTTGATGTAACAAATATTGAAGAGGAATATGATAGATTAGTTAAAAATGGTGTTACATTTCATGCGCCACCTCAAGATTTTGGTGAGGTAAAGGCAACCTATGGTCGAGATATTGATGGTAATGTTTTTGAGTTACAAGAAATTATTGCAAAAGATCATCCAGCAAGAGTATTTTAAAATTTTTCATTAAGGCCGATTATGAATTCTAGTTTAATAACAAGTGAAGAGTTATTAAGTCTTCTTCAAGATATATATTTTAACAATATTGATTCTGCCAATGCTGAATCTGCGGTTGAAGCTATGCATGAATCTGTTGAATGGATCCATACCCAGGTTTGGGAGCATGATGGCCATGATGCTAGCACTGTTGACATATTGAATGGACGTCAGGCTGTTAAAGAATTTCTAGTTAGTCGAGTAAAAGAGATGCAAGTCGAAGGTATCATTCATAAAGTTCATAAAGTATTGACTGACGGTATTTCTGGAGCTTTTCAAGCAAGCGTTATAGGTGTTGATGGAAGTCAAAAATCATTTTCTGGTTGGGTTGAGATAAAAGATAAAAAAATAATTTCTTACCGAGTAATGCCTCTATAAAGTTATTTATTTACCAAAAACTTTTTCTCCCAAGTCTAAATCTTTTAATTTAAATTTTTGAACTTTTGTTGAAGACATAGGCCAATCATTTATAAAGACAATATACCTAGGAATTTTAAAATTTGAAATTTGTCCTTTTGAAAACTCAATAAGATCTTCTTTTGATACTTTTGATCCAGGTTTTCTCTCAACAAATAGAGCAGGAACTTCACCGAGATGGTCATCATCTACTCCAACCACTTGACTGATTAAAACTTCTTTGTGGCTATCAAAATATGCTTCAATTTCCAATGCTGCAACATTTTCTCCGCCAACTTTCAGCATATCTTTTAATCTTCCATGAAAACGAATATGCCCTTCTTCACTTAGAGACCCAATATCTCCACTTGAAAACCAACCATCTGATGATAACGCATTTTTTGTTGCTTTTTCATCGTTCAAGTAACCTGAAAATACATGTTTACCTCTAATCTCAATAAGACCCTTTTCATTAGGACCAAGAACGTCATTTGTTTCAGGGTCTAATATTCTTATTTCTGCGCCTGGCCATGGCTTACCACATGTCGAGATTCTATCCTCTAGAGAATCTTTAGGTGAGCCAAATGATGTAACGCCTCCCACCTCTGTTAATCCATAAGCAGAAACCAAGCTAGCCTGTGGAACTTTATTCTGAAAAGATCTTAATGTTTCTATTGGAGCTACGTTATTTATTAATCTTAAGCTTTTGAGGTTTTCAGGTAAGAAATCTTGATGGTTAATAAGTGAAACCATTACAGCAGGAAAAGCAGGAAAAGCAATTGAAACATCTTTTTCAATAAGTGTCTTTATTGATGACTCAGGGTCAAAATGGATAGTTGAGATAAAAGTTGATTTTGAGATTGTACAAGCCATAAAGGGTAGTATTGATGACATATGAAACATAGGAAGAGGATCCCAAAAAACGTCTTTTTCAATCATATCCCATCTATCGACCATTGAGTTTGCAACATAAATTAAACTTGCATGACTTAAAGGGCATCCTTTAGGATTTGCAGTCGTTCCAGATGTATACATAATAAATGCTGGATCATCATCCTCACCTATCGGGCCATGATCAATTTCATTATTTACTTCTATTTCTTCGAAATCTTGAAAACCTTTAAATCTTGCATCTTTAGATCCTCCTATAATATATACATCTGACAGATTTTGAGGTTTTCCTTCAGGCGAGTCATAAACAGAACTTATTAAATTAGAGAAGTTAGTTACTTCATCTGAATCTGAGCTAGTAAATAATACTTTGCAACCACTATCATGCATCACATAATGAAGTTCTTTTGCTTTGTAACGTGCATTAATATTAACAGGAACAATTCCAGCATACATAGCGGCATACATAAGAGTTAAATACTCAATTGAATTGAATAACAATATTCCTATTCTATCTCCTTTTTCAAGGCCAAGTACTTTGAATTTTTTAGAATATGAAATTATAAGATTTGAAAATTCTTGGAAATTTAATGTTTTATCATCCACTATTAAGCAATCTTTTTCAGAAAACTTACTTTCAAATATAGTTGATAGATGACCTAGATTTTTAGCGTCTTTTAAGTTCATAAACTCCCCCTGAAATTATCTATGTTAAGCCATCATTTTCTTGGAATAATAATACTATTATGAGATAATTCTAGANGGTATAAAGCTAAAAAGAAATAAAAAAAATTAAATTTAAGGAAGTAAATTATGATAAATATTGGTCTTACAACCGCAAAACAGGCAGAGCTTCGTCCAAACTCTTGGGCGGTATATGATCAGACTTCTGGGAAAAGAATAACATTTTTTGAGTTGGACGAATTAGTTAAAAAAACTGCTAATGGTCTTATGAGCTTGGGCTTAAAGAAGGGGGATAGGGTCTCCATTTTATCACAAAATTCGATTGAATTTTTATCTCTCTTTTTTGCATGTGGGAGAGTTGGTTTAGTTGCTCATGCGTTAAATTGGCGATTGGGTGTAGAGGAATTATCACAGATAATAAAAAATGGTGAGCCAAGCGTCATGGTAACTCAAGGTAAGTTTCAAAGTGTAGCTAAAGATTTACAAAATAAGATAGATTTTATTGATCATTGGTTAGAGTATGATGTCGATAGCGATCATACATTTGATTTATTATTAGATCAGTCACCATCAACTGAACCAATANTAGCTAAAGAAATTGGTGATGAAGATCCTTTTTTTATTCTGTATACGGGTGGAACAACTGGTGTGTCAAAGGGCGCCTTACACACTCATAAGTCTGCATACTTTGGTATGTTAAACCAAACCGTAGCTGAACGAATAGTACCTTCAGATGTTTATATGTTAACAGGCCAAATGTTCCACATTCCTGTTTTATTGGCTATGAATTATACTTCGCACGGTTGTCCTATCGTTCTAATGAATTTCGATGCTGAACTTGCTCTTAATCTTATCCAAGAGGAAAAGGTCTCGGGGTTTCTTGGAATTACAACGATGTTAAATTGGATGTTAGCAGTTGAAGGTTTTGATAATTATGATTTATCAAGCTTAAGGTGCGTTCAATATGGCGGAGGCCCAATGCCCACTCGTGTAATTGAAGAGGTGCTTAAAAAGCTCCCTGGTGGAATTATTCAAGGTTATGGGCAAACAGAAGGGACTACTATGACATTCTTGTCTCAAGAAGATCATGTTAATGCGTTAAACGGTATTCACCCTGAAAGACTTAAATCATGTGGTAGAGCAGGATATGTTACCTCTGTGCTTGTGGTAGGACCTGACGGNAAGCCTGTACCAAANGACAATAAAACACCTGGTGAAATAATAATAAAGTCTGATGCAAATATGTCTGGATANTATCGTCAACAAGACCTTACTGACAAATGTATTAAAGATGGNTGGATGTGGACAGGNGATATTGCGACTTGGGATGAAGAGCAATATATTTTCATTAAAGATAGGGCAAAAGATATGATTATATCTGGTGGTGAAAATATTTATTCTGTTCAAGTTGAAGAAGCAGTTTCACAACATGAGGCAGTTTTGGAAACTGCAGTATTTGGTATTCCTGACGATGAGTGGGGCGAGTCAGTTATGGCGTATGTTGTTTTAAAGCCAGGTATGAATGCCACGGAAAAAGAAATTATTGATATAGCAAAAGAAAATCTTGCTTCTTACCAGAAACCTAAGTCTGTGAAATTTATTGATGCACTTCCAAAGGCACCAACAGGAAAAATTCTTAAAAGAGAATTAAGAGATCCTTACTGGGAAGACAACGACAGTAAAATATAAAATATAATTAGATTATATACCTTCAGAAGTTTTAACAACTTCTGACAACGTTTGTAAGAAACGTGCTCCAACAGCACCATCAATAGCCCTGTGATCACATGACATAGTTACAGAAATTATATTACTAAACACGGCATTTCCATCGTCTTCACTTACCTTAGTTTGNAAACCACCNACAGCAAGAATTGCGCATTGAGGAGGATTAATTACAGCTGTAAAATCTTTAATTCCTAACATACCTAAATTTGATATTGAGAAAGTTCCACCTTGGTAATCTGCCGGCATAAGTTTGTTGTTGTGAGCGAGTTCAGACAATCTTTTCATTTCTGAAGAGATTTCTTGAACAGAAATATTTCCGGCATTTTTAATAATAGGTGTAATTAAACCAGACTCAGTAGCTACTGCCACAGAGATATCTGCATTTTCAAACTGAAGGATGGCATTATCAGACCAATTGATATTTATTTCTGGATGTTTCTTAAGAGCTGTTGCAACGCATTTTATAATTAAATCATTCACTGAGATTTTATCTGAAGCATCTTCATTTAGTGTTGCTCTTTTTTCCATCAGGCTATCAACCTCTAAATCTACATTTAGATAAAAATGTGGAGCTGTATTTTTTGAGTTTACTAATCTTTCAGCAATTACTTTTCGCATTGAAGTATGTTCAATTGATTTTGAAGGATTATCAGATGAAGGTGATTGAGAAGATTCTTCACCTTTATATGCAGCAAGTTTTGCAGGGTCTGCAACTTGTTCAACATCTTGGACAGAAATACGACCTCTTCTACCTGAGGGAGTAATGGTTGAAACATCAACACCTAGCTCAAGAGCAATTTCCCAGGCNTTTGGAGAAATATTAACATTCTCTGGAGGTGCTGAAGGTAATTCAGAGCTTGCTGAAGGTTGAGTATCGTTGGAAACCTCTGGCGAGGGAGCGGATGACTCAGATGAGCTGGCGCTCGCAGGTTTAAAGGAAGTATCAGGAGCAACATATGAGTTAACAAAGGTATCTATTTCTTCGTCACTAATATCGTCAGGGGCAAAAATACCTAATAAAGCCCCAACTGGATATGTACCATCGGATTGAACAACTTTTTTTCTTAACTTGCTATCGATCTCTGCTTCAACCTCATTAGAAATTTTATCAGTTTCTATAACAACAAGAGGATCACCTTTTGAAAAACTTGTACCTTCTTCAACTAACCATTCTGTAAGTTTACCTTCATCCATCTCGATGCCCCACTTAGGCATGATAAGAGGTTCAATTTTATCGCTCATTTTGTTATTTCCTAACTATATTTTACTGTTTGCTCAATCACTGTTTTAATTTTAACAGGAGATGGTAAGAATGCGGTTTCTAATTCTTTAGCAAATGGAACTGGAGAATGAGGTCCAGTAACAGTTTTAATAGGTGCTTTTAAAGATGAAAAAACTTCACTTGCAGCTAAAGCGGCTACATCAGCGGCAAAAGAGCAGCGAGGAGGGGTTTCATCAACAACAATAAGTCTTCCAGTTTTTTCAACACTATCTAAAATTGCATCTTCATCTAGAGGACTTGTTGTTCTTGGATCAAGAATATCACAACTAATTCCATCAGCAGCAAGAGAATTTGCAGCATCTTCACAGAATGATACCATTCTACCAGTTGCAACAAGAGTACAGTCTGTGCCTTCAGAAACCATTCTTGCCTTTCCAAAAGGAACTAAATAATCACCTTCTGGAACTTCACCTTGAAGGCCGTATAATGCTTTATGTTCAAAGAAAATAGTTGGGTCATCATCTCTAATTGCTGTAGTTAATAAACCCTTAGCATCAGCTGCAGTCGATGGCATAGCTACCTTAAGCCCAGGAATTGCAGTTACCATTGGGTGAGGTGATTGACTATGCTGAGATGCAGCCTGCATACCTGCGCCATAAGAGGTTCTTAAAACCATTGGACACGTNGCTTTACCGCCAAACATATATCTGAATTTTGCTGCTTGATTCATTAATTGATCCATACATAGACCTATAAAATCAGCAAACATAATTTCTGCTACAGGTCTTTTACCTGCTAATGCAGCCCCAGCTGCTGTACCAGCAATACCAGCTTCTGAAATAGGCATATCTATTACTCTTCCAGCGCCGAACTTACCATACAATCCTCCGGTTACACCAAAGACACCACCAATAGCTTCAGGTCCGCCTGGACTACCAGTTCCACCAACAACATCTTCACCCATAACAATAACATTTTCGTCATTAGCCATTTCTTGGTGAAGCGTTTCTGTAAGAGCTTCTCTATAACTCATTTTAGCCATTATTAATTCTCCTTAATATGAGACGTAAACGTCTGTTGTTACTTCTTCAGGTGACGGAACAGGTGCTGCTGCAGCTTCTTCAGCTGATTGTTCAATTAATTCGCCAACTTCATTATCAATTCTATCTAAATCTTCATCACTAAGAAGTCCTGCTTCTGTTACTTTTGAACGGAAAATTTTAATACAGTCATTATTTTCTCTATCGTTTTTAACTTCATCAGGTCCTCTATAATTTTGAGGGTCACCCTCAAAGTGACCATAGAATCTAGTTGTTTCAAATTCAACTGCACATGGACCCTTACCTTCTCTTGCAAGAGCAATTAATTCTTTCATCACTTCATGTACTTCAAAGAAATCAAAACCATTAGCTTTAACAGTATGAATTCCAAAACCTTCTACCCGACTAGCAATACTTTCTGAGGCAATAACATAAGATGAACCTGTATGCTCTGAATATCGATTGTTTTCATATACATATATGCTAGGTAAATTAAGGATAGCTGCAATATTCATTGATTCAAAAACAGGACCTTGATTACATGAACCATCTCCACCAAAAGATAGGGCAACGCCACCTTGTGCATCTAGCTTTGCTGCTAGGGCAGCACCTGTTGCAAGAGGAGGTCCGCCACCAACAATACCATTAGCGCCGAGCATACCTACATCCATATCTGCAACGTGCATTGAACCGCCTTTCCCTTTACATAGGCCATCCGCACGACCATATAATTCTTTCATCATACCTTTTACATCACAACCTTTTGCTATGCAGTGTCCATGCCCTCTATGGGTTGATGTTATATAATCTGTATCTCTTAGGTTTTCACAAACACCTACAGCTATAGCTTCTTGACCACCATAAAGATGAGTAAATCCACCAATAGTTCCTTTNGCTATTTCTCTATGCAGATGATCTTCAAAATCTCTGATAGTTTTCATTTGGCGATAGGCTTGTTCGAGTTCTTCTCTTGCTAGTTGCATTTCTAGTCCCCTTCTTTAAATCGTATAATTGAGATTATGGATTAAAATGTTTTTTTTTCTTAATTTCAATTAAAAATTAAAAATTTTATCATAATTAAATTTAACTTATTAAAATCATAACATACTAAGTCATTTTTTTAAATCAGCAGTTTCTTTTATTACCCATTCTGCTGATCTCTTTATAAGGTTTCTTACATTTTCGTTCTCATAAGACTTAACTCCATCACCAAATTGTAAATAAGTAATGGCACTTTTTTTATAATTTTTTGTCCACCCAACGAGATTACTTCCATCTTCGTGATCCCAATTTTCATTAGAATTTAAATTCCCAGCTAAAGCATTTGATGCCGAATAAAAGTTATTTTTTTCAAATGTGTAGTTGCTTCTTAAAATTGGATTAATTGAATCCTCAAAAACATGTGCAAGATACAGCTCATCTTCAACTTCAAATTCCTTTAATCCATTGGTAATGGGGTGCTCTCCAGTAGGTGAAACTTTATAATCAACAAAATGACGATAGCCTGAGTCAGGAGATTTAATGCCTCTAACCTTTCCAGGCTTATATAAAAATTTTCCNCCAATTATTTCACTATATTCTTCCCACAAAGGCCAACCTGCAATTGAGTGATGTAAAAAAACACATCCAATACCTCGAGTCAGAATATCGATAAAGTTTTTTTTAAAATTTTCAGAAGGATTAACAAAAAAAGATTCTTCATCAGAACTTGATTCAAAGTTTAATCCAGGCATGTCATAAAAAAGAATAGCGCTGTATTTTTGTATATTATCGATTTTAAAAAAGTCTTGAGCCGCAGGATGTTCAATATGACTCCATTGAAAACCAAGTGAATCAATCATCTCAAAAAAAGGATCTCTCTCAAAAGGATGTCCGCGGGTTACAACTAAAAGGTTGTGTTCACTATTTTTTATAAAAGTTTGATTTCCAAACTTTCTTCCTTTTTCCAGCTCTTCNTCAATATCTAATGATTTGGACATATCATAACCTTGCATTGATCCTTAGAGGTTTTTAGAGTTTCAAAGGTAGTTGCTAAACTGTCAAAGCCTATGTGCTGACTTATCATTTGTCCGGGGTTGATTCTTCCCTGTTCCATCATATCAATTGTAAACTGGAAATCGTCTTTCATATAGGCGATGGCAAATTTTATGGTTAATTCTTTTATTATTCCTAGAAAAGGCATAAATGTATCAGGCTTATCGCAAACACCTATTACNACTATCTCTGAAAATGGGGCAGCTATTTCTAAACAATTTTGTATTACAGTTGGAATTCCAGCGCATTCAAAAATTATATCAGGCGATCCACCNGTTTCTTTTTGATATATGTTTGCCAGTTCCTCAGATGGNGTTTTACCATCAATAACTAATGTGGCTCCCATTTTTTCAGCCATTACTTTTCTTTCTTCTGAAATTTCGGCAACTACAATATGTCTAGCACCAAAAAACCTTAGCCATTGAATTGTGGCTAACCCAATTGGTCCGGCACCAATCACTAAAGCGCGATGCCCTTGTTTGAACTTAGAAACTCTGACACCATGTAAGCCAACAGCTAATGGCTCTACTAATGTTGCAAAATCCCAACTCACACCATTTGGAATTTTAATACTTTCAGGTAATCCAATTCTTACATATTCAGCATAGCCACCTTGAACTTCCGGACTCATTCCAGTTGATTGCATATTTGTTGAGCAAAAAAACGGATTACCGTTCATGCAGGCCTGACATGTGCCACAAGAAATAAAGGGAAGTGAAACTGCTGGATCTCCAATCTTAAAAGAAGTTTTAAGATTTTTTCCTATCTCCACTATTTCTCCACTAAACTCATGACCAAATATGGTACCAGTTTCTGGTTCCATAGAACCACCATCACTTGCATGAAGATCTGTTCCACAAATACCACATTGTTCAACCTTTAATATCATTTCATTTTCACCACACTTAGGGTCGTTAACATTTTCTACCGATAATGGTTTTCCTGGTGCTTTGAATACTGCAGCTTTCATAATTTTCTCCTAAATGGTGATTTTCTAAAAATTGATTTTTTTTAAGTTTTACTATTCTGTTAAATTGAAGATTAAAGCCTGACTTCTCCAAGATTCATTACTGCTGTTTTTTTGTCCCAATTTTTTGATGCCTCAAGCATGATGTCAAAAAATCCAAGACCAGCTTCTGAAAGTTGAGCTATTTCAAGAATAGGACCTTCTCTATCNTTAGTATCTAGGTATGCAAATTTTCCATCATCCTGAGTTTTACCACCTTGCAGATTCTTATAACCTTGAGATTCTAATATTCGAACATCATTATCAAAGTCATCAGTCAGTGTACATAAGTGATGAAGTGGTCCTTTTTCATTATTAACATATTCATTATATATTGATGGAGTATCGCAATGTTGATTAACTAATTCAATNTGCATACTNCCTGTGTATGCAATAGCAACAGAAAAATCTAAGTTNGTTGGCTTATNCATATAATATACATCTTTTACATTAAGGTGTTCTAATTTAAAAAATGGNCCAATATTCATTTTTTTTGTCCAAAATTCTATNGGTGNATCAAAATCGTCCACAACAAATGCCATCTGCATCATAGGCCCAAATTTTTTTTCCATGAAATCCTCCTGATTTTATTAATTATGATTTAGATAATTCCTTTTTTTGCAAAGCATAGATCAAAGTATAATTTCAGCCTCTAGCAAAGTTGTTTTTTTATCCCAATTTTTAGCTGCCTCTTCTATCATATTAAAAAAACTTAACCCTCCCTGGGATAGTTGTGTAAGTTCAAAAATTGGTCTTTCTTTTTTTTTCGTATCTAAGTACGCAAACTGACCATTATCTTGAGTTTTTCCACCTTGAATATTTATATACCCCTGAGATTCTAAAATACTAATATCATTTTCAATATCTGTAGTTAAGCAGCACAGGTGGTGAAGCTCTCCTTTTTCATTATTAATATATTCATTATATATAGATGGGGTATCACAATGTTGTTTGATCAGTTCTATTTGCATACTACCGGTATATGATAAAGCCCCAGAAAAATCTAAATCTGCTGGCTTTCCTTTATAATACTGATCAATTAGATCTATGCCTTCCAGCTTTATGAACGGTCCAATATTCATTTTTTTTGTCCAATAATCAATTGCATCATCTAGGTCCTCTACAACAAAACCCATTTGCATTATTGGTCCAAATTTTTTTTCCATTACACCCCATCCAAGACTCTATTCAAGACTTCTATTGTTAAATGGTCAAGGCACAATATTAAGTATCAAAAAAAATATTCTTACTAAT
>PAGD01000002.1 GCA_002704345.1 Rhodobiaceae bacterium
ATTTCCAGGAAAATAAGATTTATTTCCTAGATTTCTCCAGGACCTGAAAAAAAATACTTGAACACAAGCTTTATTATTAATTTTATTAACTGCAAAAACATCTGAATCTTCAAGAAATTGAGGGTTTATTTCATCAGATTGATTTATATCTGCTAGAGCACTTATTCTATCCCTGAATTGCGCTGCAATTTCGTATTCTTTATTTCTAGATGCGTTTTGCATTTTTTCTGAAAGTTTATTTTGTATTTTATTTGATTTACCAACAAAAAACTTTTTTGCATCATCAACCAGCAGTCTGTAATCTTTTTCAGAAATTTCATTAGTACAAGGTCCAGAACATTTTTTTATTTGAAATAGTAGACAGGGGCGCTGACGATTTTGATAATAACTATCGGTGCATGTTCTTAAAAGAAATGCTTTTTGAACTATATTAATTGTTTTTTTTACTGAACCCTCCATTGCAAAGGGTCCAAAATATTCTCCAGGTTTATTTCTAGAACCCCTATATTTTGATAACCTTGATGGAAGTTTGCCTTTGCTCAAATGAATATATGGAAAAGTTTTATCGTCTCTAAGCATAATATTATATCTTGGTTTATGACTTTTGATTAAATTTAATTCAAGAAGCAGGGCATCTGTTTCATTTTCTGTAATTGTTATTTCAACATCTTTTATAAGACTAACCATTTTAGTTATTCGATTATTATTACCTGTNGGTCTTACATAACTTTNTAATCTTTTTTGAATATTTTTTGCTTTTCCAACATATAAGACATTTTTTTTCTCATCAATCATTCTATATACACCAGGTTTTTCTGGCATATTTTTTAATTTTTTGCTTAAGATTTCTTTGCCTGGTATTATTTTTATGTCTAAAGATTTATCTATCATTTTATTAACTGTATTTTATACTACCATATAATGCCAATAAACAGCCTGTGGATAACTTTGTTGAAAACTAGCTAAGTTTTATTTTTATTAAATAAGTGCCATTTATTTTGAATTTTTATTATATTATTATTGTAACGTATTGATAATTAATAATAAAGTAATGTTTTTAAGGTTTTTTTTAATAATTTTTTACTTTAATGTAATTTTCATTTTTGACGAAATATGCTTGTGCACAAGTTAATAAATTTATAATTATAAATAATTAACTTATTGTTTAATAATGATACTTACTGGTATATAATTATTATATATTAGTTAATCTTTAAAATTCCTATCTTCAGGTTTAATCCAATCCAAATGCTCTCCCCCATCTAATGTAATCATTTGTCCAGTAAAGGATGATGCATTAAGAATAAACTCTATTGCCTGAGATATATCCTCAGGTGATGAGCCATTACCAAGAGGAACAGATTGGCTTTGATTTTTAAAATCATTATCTGTTTGTCTTGCACCTTTAAGTGTTGGGCCTGGACCAATGGCGCAAACTCTTATTTTTGGACTTAGTGCTTGCGCTAATACCTTTGTTAACCAGAATAAAGAATTTTTTGATGAAGAGTATGAAATAAAGTCTGGCCTAGGCGAAAAAACCCTCTGGTCTATTATATTAATGATTACGCCAGGTTCCTTTTTTGGTAAAAGTTTTGCAAATGATTGAGATAATAATAATGGTGCCTTAGTGTTAACATTATTATGAATGTCCCAAGTATCAATGGTTAAACTATGAACTGAATCATTTTCAAAAATCGATGCATTGTTTACTAAAAGAGTTAGCTTTCCAAATTTCTTTTCAGATTTTGATATTAATTCCTCTGTGGCTTTCGAGCTATTTAAATTAGCTTTAATAATTGACGCAGCTCCACCCTTTTTTTGTATTTCCTTTTGAAGACTTAGGGCGTCATTTTTATTTGAATTATAATGAATAATTACCTTCCAGCCAAGAAAAGACAGCTTTTTAACTATACTCTTTCCGATTCTTTTTGATCCCCCTGTAACTATCGCCACACCCGGAGTCATTGATTTTAAATGTATAGCGTTCATACTCAAATTTCCAAAAATTTCATTTTAAATTCTTCATCATTGGGTTTTCCAATAAAAGCAATGATGTTTCATTAAGTCTATTGATTTCGTCTCTTATTTTAGCAGCTTCTTCAAAGTCCAAGTTTTCAGCACAAGTAAGCATTTTTTTCTCAAGAACTTTCAAGTGTTTTTCTAAATTATTACCAACCATTAGGTCGTTATCTAAATAATCTGGAGCATCAATTTGAACATGATCTTTCTCATAAATACTGCTTAATATATCTTTAATATTCTTTTTAATACTTTCTGGCGTTATATTATGTTTTTTATTGTATTCTTTTTGTTTTTCTCTTCTTCGCCTTGTCTCGTTGATGGCCCTTTCCATAGACCCTGTTATTTTATCGGCATATAATATAACCCTTCCATCAATATTTCTTGCAGCTCTCCCCATTGTTTGAATTAATGATGTTTCTGATCTCAGAAATCCCTCTTTGTCAGCATCAAGTATTGCTACAAGTGTACACTCGGGAATATCTAACCCCTCTCTTAGTAAATTGATACCAACTAAAACATCAAAAACACCCGATCTTAAATCTCTTAATATTTCAATTCTCTCAAGAGTATCTATATCTGAGTGAAGATANCGAACTTTAATATTTTGTTCANTCATATACTCGGTTAAATCTTCAGCCATTTTTTTCGTTAAAACNGTTACTAGAACTCTNTGCCCCTTTTTGACCACAGATTTACACTCATAAATTAAATCATCGACCTGATTAATAGCTGGTTTTATTGTGCATTCTGGATCAATTAATCCAGTTGGTCTTATTACTTGTTCAGAAAATATTCCTCCAGTTTCTTGAAGCTCCCAAGGACCGGGTGTTGCTGATACAAAAATACTTTTTGGTCTCATTAATTCCCATTCTTCAAATTTTAATGGCCT
This sequence comes from Rhodobiaceae bacterium, assembly GCA_002704345.1. Taxonomy (GTDB): domain Bacteria; phylum Pseudomonadota; class Alphaproteobacteria; order MED-G09; family MED-G09; genus MED-G09. Next base: position 2,912 of record PAGD01000002.1, read on the forward strand.
ATTGTCTTTGCAGGAAGGTAGACGAAATCCATGTTCTGAAAGTGTTGTTTTCCTGCTAAAGTCACCTTTGTACATTCCTCCGAGCTGAGGAATTGTTACATGACTTTCATCTGCAAAAATTATTGAATCACTTGGCAAGTATTCAAATAATGTTGGGGGTGGTTCCCCTGGCTTCCTTCCAGTAAGATAGCGTGAATAATTCTCAATACCTGCACAACTTCCAGTTGCATCCATCATTTCTAAGTCAAAAATAGTCCTTTGCTCTAACCTTTGCATTTCCAATAATTTATTTTCTTTCTCAAGTTGCTTTAAAGTGAGGAGTAATTCCTTTTTAATACCTTGGGCAGCCTGCTGAAGTGTTGGTCTTGGTGTGACATAGTGAGAGTTAGCATAAATTTTAATTTTATCTAAAGACCTAATTTTTTCTCCTGTCAAAGGATCAAACTCATTTATATGCTCAACATCTTCGCCCCACAACGATATTTTCCAAGCTCTTCCCTCTAAATGTGCAGGCCAAATTTCGATTGTATCACCTCTAACTCTAAAGGTTCCTCTAATAAAGTTTGTATCATTTCTTTTGTATTGAAGGGTTACCAGATCATTTAAGAGATTTTGTCTTTCAATCTTGCTTCCTTTTTCAATAATAGAGGTCATTGATGAGTAGGTTTCAACAGAACCTATACCATATATACAAGAAACTGATGATACTATTATGACATCATCTCTCTCCATTAAAGACCTTGTGGCTGAATGTCTTAATCGATCAATATGTTCATTTATACTGGCATCTTTTTCAATATATGTATCTGTTCTTGGAACATAAGCCTCAGGTTGATAATAATCATAGTAGGATACGAAATATTCTACTGCATTTTCTGGAAAGAAATCTTTAAATTCTGAATAAAGTTGGGCTGCTAAAGTTTTATTAGGCGCAAGAATCAATGCTGATTTTTGAGTTTTTTCAATAATTTGAGCCATTGTGAATGTTTTCCCAGAACCAGTAACTCCAAGCAATATTTGAGATCTTTCACCTTTATTTACACCTTCAACTAACTCTCTTATTGCTTGAGGCTGATCACCTGCAGGACTAAAATCTGATACTAGTTTAAATGGTATATTTGGTTCGGTTTTATTGTTAGTTTTTGGATATTCTAAAAGTGGTCCTAGTTCATCACTCTGGAAAGATTTGATGTTTTTCATATAAGCTCATCACAAAATTTGATAATACGATCACAAGCAATTTCTAATTTTTCCATAGAGGTTGCATATGAAATTCTAAAATATGGCGATAGACCAAAAGCTTCACCATGAACAACACTAACCAACTTTGTTTCTAATAAATTCATAGCAAAATCTTTATCGTTATTTATAATTTTACCATAAGGAGTTTTCTTTCCAATAACCCCTTCACAAGAAGGGTATATATAAAAAGCTCCTTTTGGCTTTAGACACTTAAGCCCATTTGCTGAATTTAGCATTTCAAATACTTTATTTCTTCTCTCCTCAAAAGATTCTAACCATTTTTCTAAAAAACTTTGGTCACCATTTAGAGCTTCTACTGCGGCCCATTGGCTTATCGATGATGGGTTTGATGTAGATTGACCCTGAAGTTTTCTCATTGCATCAATTATAACTTTTGGTCCTCCACAGTATCCAATTCTCCAACCTGTCATGGAGTATGCTTTTGAAACGCCATTCATTGTTATAGTTCTAGAATTTATTTCATCATCAATTTGTCCAATTGTTGTAAATTTATTTGAATTTGATTTGTTGTAGAGGAGGTGTTCATAAATATCATCTGACAGGATATAGATATTTGGATGTTGTTTAAGAACATCAATAAGAGATTTTAATTCATCTTTTGAATAAACTTCTCCAGTTGGATTAGATGGTGAGTTTAAAATAATCCATTTAGTATGCTTTGTTATGCTTTGTTTAAGTTTATTGCCTGTAATTTTAAAATTATCTTCTATATTTGTCTCTATTATAACTGGAGTTCCTCCGGCTAATTTAACGATATCTGGATAACTTACCCAGTATGGCGCTGGAATTATAACTTCATCACCAGGGTTTAAAGTTGTTATCATGGCGTTATAGATAATAGGCTTTCCGCCAGGTGCTACAGAGATATTTTCTTTTGAAAAACTTAAGTTATTTTCCCTTTTAAATTTTTTTATTATTGCCTCTTTAAGCTCATCCATTCCATCAACTGCTGTATATTTAGTTTCTCCTCTATGAATGGCATCAATAGCAGCAGCTTTAATATGCTTAGGTGTATCAAAATCTGGTTCACCAGCGGATAAACTAATCACATCTTTTCCTTCATTTTTTAACTCTCTAGCAAGTTGTGTCATAGCAACAGTTGCAGAAGGAGCAATTTTTTCTATATTTTTCGATAACTTTATTGACATATTTTCACCAAACAATTGAAGCAAGATAAACTATGACGATTTAACAAAACAAGCAATATGCTATTCAATCTTTATGATAATTCATGTGCATATTAATGTTTTTATGTATAAATCTAATTGGTAGATAAAATGAATGATACTGAAAAATATTATACTTTAAAAACTATTAGAAGAATTTGGAAAAGCTACGCAANTGGCTCAACCAAATTATTATTAATAGCTCTTTCTTGTAATGCAATAGTTGCATTAACAACACCAGCTCTTCCAGAGTTAATTCGTCGCGTAATTGACGATATTTTCGTTAATGCTGATAGGAGTATGCTTACAATTCTTCCTCTTGTTGCAATTTCAATAATGTTAATAAGGGCTGCCGGAACATATGGAGCCAATGTGGCTATAAATTATATTGGCCAAAGGATTGTAGGTTCTCTTCAGAAGGATTTATATAAATCCATTTTAAATTCTGATTTGGCTTATATTAACTCAATTCATTCAGCTAGATTCATATCTAGCTTTACTGCGGATTCTTCTAAACTAAGGGAGACGATGTCATCAGTAGTTGTTAATCTATCAAGAAATATATTAATGGTGGCTGGGCTTGTTGGCTATCTTTTTTATGTCGATGCAATACTTGCTACTATTTTTTTCATTGTTATTCCTCCAGCTGCAATTGGCTTAAAGTTTTTAGGTAAAAGATTAAGAAAGGCTATACGCATGAGTCTTGAAGAAATAGGGACTTTATCTGCTTTAGTTTCAGAAACTTTAAAAGGAATTAGAATTATCAAAGCTTACGGTAAAGAAAAAATACATTTAAGAAAGGCTTCAGAGGTTATAGATCAAGTAGTAAACTTTTCAATGAAAGGTGTAAGAGCTCGATCAGCATCTGCACCAATAATGGAAATTGTAACCGGCGTTGCGATTGCGTGCATCATATACTACGCCGGTAATAAATCTTTAGACGGATTAATGACCGTAGGAAGTTTTATGGCCTTTACTACAGCTGCTGGTTTACTTTACGATCCCCTAAAAGCCGTGGCAAATTTACAAGCGATGCTTCAAGAGGGAATTGCTGCCTCACAGAGATTATTTCCAATTTTAGATAATAAGCCTAAAATTCAAGAAAAAGAAAATTTAAAAAAACTAGAAACAGTCTCTGGATCAATAAATTTTGAAAATATATCTTTTTCATATTCGGAAAATGGCAAACATGTTCTTAAAAATATTTCTATAAAAATCAAATCAGGACAAACAGTTGCATTAGTTGGTCCATCTGGAGCTGGGAAATCTAGTTTACTAAACCTTGTTCCAAGATTCTACGATGTATCATCGGGAAAAGTGAAGATAGATAACATAGATATTAAAAATTTATCATTAGCGGATGTTAGAAGTGCATCAGCGCTTGTTTCTCAAGATACTTTAATATTTGATCTATCAATTAGAGAAAATATCATTTTTGGAAATGAGAATGTTACGGATAAAATTTTTCAAAAAGTTTGTAAAGATTCTCTAGTTGACGAATTTGTCAAGGATCTACCTGATGGTTATGAAACTATAGCAGGGGAGTCTGGTGTTAGGATATCAGGTGGACAAAAACAACGAATTGCGATTGCTAGAGCTATGATCAAGAATGCCCCAATATTGTTGTTGGATGAGGCAACATCATCCCTTGATAGTGAATCAGAAAAGAAAGTTCAGATTGCCCTTGATAAATTAATTAAAAATAAAACTGCATTGGTTATAGCCCACCGCCTTTCAACGGTAAGAAATGTTGATATTATCTACGTTATTGATAAAGGTATAGTAGTGGAAGAAGGTGATCATGATTCATTAATTAAGAAAGATGGCTTATACTCGTTTTTGTTTAAAACTCAATTTCCGGAGAGCGCTGTTGAAAAAAATTAATTTTATTCAGCCGATGTCTTTTATTTTTTTTGTTTTTTTAAAGTTTGTTCATATTACAAATAAATGGAAACATCTTAACCAAAATATTCCTGAAGAGTTTTGGGATAAAGAAGAACCATTTATTTGGGTACATTGGCATGGTCAAAGTTTAATGCTTCCAAAATCATGGAACTATAAGAGGCAAGATTTATTTGCTTTAGTGTCAAGGCACGGCGATGGAAATTTCATAGCTTCAGTTCTTTCAAATTTTGGAATTAAATTAATTAGAGGCGCGGGTAATCCAAAAAAACTAGGGGTTAAAGAAAAAGGCGGTGCTATGGCCTTGCGAGGAATGCTTAGAGTCTTGAAATCTGGTCATTCAGTCTCTTTAACTGCAGACCAGCCGCCTGGTCCAGGAAAAATATCAGGACTTGGGGTTATAGCTTTAGCAAAAATGTCTGGAGTTCCAATTATTCCTGTGGCAGCTTCTACATCAAGGAGGTTCGAATTTAATAATTGGGATAACTTTACTATTAACTTACCTTTTGGAAGGGGCTTGGTGGTTTGGGGTGAGCCAATTTTAGTTAACTGTGATGCATCTAAGGAAGAAATGGAAAAAAAAAGAAAATTCTTAGAAAAGAAATTACTTAAAGCCCATAAAGAGGCGAAAGAAGAAGTAGATAATAAATAAAATGCTTAGCTTAAAAATTTACCAGATAATTACATATATTATTAGACCGTTTTTTTTTATATTTTTTTGTATTCGAATATTAAACAATAAAGAGGAAAAGGGAAAATTTTATGAAAGAAAAGGTTTTTCAAGAAATAAAAGACCGCCTGGAAAATTAATTTGGATTCATGCTGCAAGCGTAGGTGAGACTTTATCTGCAATTCCTTTGATTGAAGGTCTTTTAAGTTTTTCATCTAATTATAATATTTTGTTAACCACTGGAACAAAAACCTCAAAAAATCTGGTTACTGAAAGAAATTTAAAAAGAGTTATTCATCAATATTTTCCATGGGATGCTAAAACTTATTGCGATAGATTTTTAAANAACTGGANACCAGATATAGCAATATTCCTTGAGTCTGAAATTTGGCCAAACCATTTAATTCAAATTAAAAAAAGAGGGATTCCAATTGTATTAGTAAACGCTCGAATGACTGAGAAATCAAAAGTTAGATGGCTTAAATTTAAAAAAACAATAAGCCACCTTCTTTCAATTTTCTCTTTAATTATTTCACAAGATAATACCTCTAAGAAGAGATTGGAGGAATTAGGTGCAAAAAACACCCTTATTTATGGNAATCTTAAGCATGATTCTGACATACTTCCTGTTAANTCAAGAATTTTTAGCCAATTTGAAATAAGTTGCTCTGGTAGAAATATTTTAGTTGCCTCCTCTACACATATTGGAGAAGAGNTAAGGGTTTTAAAAATTTTTAAAAANCTTNTACCTTCAATACCNAATTTGTTATTAGTTTTAGCACCTCGTCACCCTGATAGAAGAAATGATGTAATTGATGAGATTAAGAAGGCAGGTTTTTTTACTTCTGATTTTATACTAAGATCTAATTCCTTGAATTTTGATAAAAATACAAAGATTTTTATTCTCGATTCTATTGGCGAGCTTGGTTATTTTTATAAAAAAGCAAATTCTGTTATCTTGGGGGGTGCTTTTAAAAAACTCGGAGGACATAATCCAATTGAACCAGCTAGATTTGGTAATGCTATTTTTACTGGAGTCAATTTTTATAACTTTGAAGAAGANTATAATAATTTAGTTGAGTGTAATGGAGCAAAAGTACTTAAAGATGATAGAGATATTGAGATTATTAAGGATGCNGATTTAGTAAAAAAAATGGCAATAAACTCAAAAAATTATGCAGAATCTNTTGGTGGCGCAGCAGATAAAATTGTTTTAAAAATTGTTGGCTTGTTAAATGAAAATCAGTGAACCAAATTTTTGGTGGGTTAGTAGACCACTTTTTATCTTAAGATTAGTTATTCCAGGATGGAACTTATTTATAAGCTTAATTATAATAATAAAGAATTTTTTTATAAAAGAGTATACTCCTTCAGTCCCTACAATTTGTGTTGGTAACTTTGTAATTGGCGGGCAAGGTAAAACACCTTTCGTAAGATATATAAGAGAAATATTGCAAAAAAGAGGAGTAAAAACATGCGTTGTATTAAAAGGATATGGCGGTAAAAGTAAGCTAACAAAAATAATAGACATAAATGATAAGTCTGAAAACTTCGGGGATGAATCAATTCTTCATTCCATAGATGGATTAACTATTGTTTCAAAGAAAAGAAAAAAATCTTTTGATGTCTTACAGAATAATCAAGCTGATGTTGTAATTCTTGATGACGGTTTACAAAATCCNTCGATAAAAAAAGATATTAATATTGTTATGGTAGATATTTCAAAAGGATATGGTAATGGCTCGGTAATACCTTTTGGCCCTTTGCGGGAAACTATTCAAAAAGGNTTAAAAAAAACTGATTTATTAGTTTTTGTTAATTCAATTAACGAAAAACATGACTCCATAAAGAAGATACAAGAACTTTGGAAGGGACCGAGTCTTTTTGCAGACTATAAAACTATNTTAGATAAAACTATAAAATCTAATCTCGTAATTTATTCGGGTATATCAGATCCAAGAAAGTTTTCAGAGGGTATTAAGAATAATAATCGTAAAATTCTAAAAAATTTTATTTTACATGATCATGAGGAGATTGATGAAAAAAAAGCAAGTGCTATACTTAATGCTGCAAATAAAGAGGCTGTCGATATTGTGACTACAGAAAAAGATCATGCAAGACTTCGTAATTCTCCAAAAGGCTCGCAAAGAGAGAGGTTATTTTCATTATCAAAGCTTGCTAAAATAGAAATCTCCACTGATGAAAAAGCTCTCATCAGATTCTTAGCCAATAATCTTAGGATTAGGTTAAATTAAATGAAAAATCCTTCCATATTTATTTTTTTAATTTTTTTTTTAACCTCTGATATTTATGCTGGTAAGCTCAGTAATATAAAGGTTTTTAATTCTGATGGTGATTACGTTTCTTACGAGGTCGAAATAGTTACTTCACCTGAAGAACAAGAAAGGGGTTTGATGTTTCGAGATAAACTTAAAAAAAAAGAAGGTATGTTATTTATTTTTGATTCACCAAAAAAAGCATCATTTTGGATGAAAAATACGCTAATTTCTCTAGATTTAATTTATATAAAAAAGAATGGTTTAATTGATTCAATTTATCGAGACTTAGAGCCAATGAGTTTAAAAAAAATTAAATCAAAGTCTAAAGTTAAAGCGGTATTAGAAATTCCTGGAGGGGATAGCAAGCTCTACGGCATTAATAATAATTCATTTATAAATATAGATATGATCGAGGGTAATTAAATATATTTTACCTTAAGAATTTCATAGGATTTACCACCACCAGGAGTATTTACTTCAACGGAATCTCCTGTCGATTTTCCTATTAAAGACCTAGCCAAAGGAGATTGTATTGATATTTTACCAGACTTAAAGTCTGCCTCAACTTCTCCGACAATTTTATACTCTGACTCTACATCAGTTTCTTCATCTACAATAAGAACTGTAGCACTAAACTTAATCTCATCACCTGAAAGCAAAGATGGATCAATTACTTCAGCCCTACTTAAGGTATCTTCAAGTTCCATAATTTTAGTTTCATTATGGCTCTGCTCCTCNTTTGCTGCATGATATTCAGCATTCTCAGATAGGTCACCATGAGCNCGAGCCTCTGCTATTGAATTAATTATTCTAGGTCGTTCAATAGCTTTACGATTTTTTAATTCATCTTCGACTAGAGTTTTACCTTCAGGCGTTATTGGTATTTTATTCATAAATGAAGTTTAACCTAGTATTTTTATATTTTTAAGAAAAAATTAAATTTAGTTTAGTAATTTACCGTAAGATTGAATTGTTTTTACGGANATTTCTTTATTTATAATTGATTTAATACCTAAGACAGAGGCCATTGCTCCTGAAACTGTTGTATAATATGGAACCTCGGCTTCTAAAGCTGATCGCCTTATAGATTTTGAGTCTTTTATAGCCTGAGGTGTTTCAGTTGTGTTNAANACCAAAGAAACCTTNTTATTTTTAATTTCCTCTACTATGTGAGGACTTCCTTGCATTACTTTATTAACTTTTCTTGCATTAATGCCATTTTTATTAAAAAATTCTGCGGTTCCATCGGTTGCTGTAATTGTAAACCCTAGTTTAACAAGATCTGAAACAGGTTCCAAAATTTTATCTTTATCACTATCTTTTACAGAAACAAAAACTACACCAGATTTTGGAATATTTGTTCCTCCTGCAATCTGNCTTTTTGCAAAGGCCATACCAAAGTCTTCGTCTATTCCCATCACTTCTCCAGTTGAACGCATTTCTGGTCCTAAAATTGTATCAACCCCAGAAAATCTTTTAAATGGGAAAACAGCCTCTTTTATTGCGAAGTGACTTATCTTTTTTTCTTTTAAGTTCATTTCTCTAATTTTCTTACCTAACATTATTTTGGTAGCTATTTTTGCTATTGGCTTGTCTAAAACTTTAGCAATAAATGGGACTGTTCGGCTTGCCCTTGGGTTAACCTCCAGTATGAAAATTTTATTATCTTTAATTGCAAATTGAACATTCATTAATCCAATAACGTTAAGGTCTTTAGCTAGAAATTTTACTTGCTCTCCTAATTCCTCAAGAAGTTTTTCATTTAATGAAAAAGGTGGAATTGAGCATGCTGAATCTCCAGAATGTACACCAGCCTCTTCAATATGTTCTAAGATACCTGCAATAAATACATCTGTGCCATCTGATAATGCATCTATATCAACTTCAATAGCATCTCTAAGATATGAGTCTATCAAAACAGGGTTTTCACCAGAAACTATTACTGCTTCCTTCATATATTTTTGCAACTGCTCATCCGAGTGAACAATTTCCATAGCCCTTCCACCCAATACATAAGAAGGTCTAATTACTACAGGATAACCAATCCTTTTAACAATTTCCATTGACTCAGATGCTGATTTTGCTACTCCATTTTCAGGTTGGAGAATATTAAGTTTGTTTACTAATTTTTTAAACCTGTCTCTATCCTCAGCTAAGTCTATTGCATCCTGAGGTGTGCCTAGAATTTGGATACTGATATTATTCTCCTCTAATTCCCTTGCAAGCTTGAGCGGTGTTTGCCCTCCAAACTGGACGATTATTCCTAAAAGGTCTCCTTCAGAAGATTCTGTTTTAATGATCTCTAGAACATCCTCAAAGTTTAATGGTTCAAAATATAAACGATCTGATGTGTCGTAGTCAGTTGAGACTGTTTCAGGATTACAGTTTACCATTATACTCTCAATTCCCATCTCCTCTAAAGCATAAGATGCATGACAACAACAATAATCAAATTCAATTCCTTGACCTATTCTATTTGGACCACCACCAAGAATGATAACTTTATTTCTTGACGATGGAAGTGCTTCGCTTGACAGAGATTCTGAAAAAATTGTGTCGCTATATGTAGAATACATATAAGCAGTTTTTGACTCAAATTCTGCTGCACAAGTATCAACTCTTTTAAAAGCAGGAAGTATATTTAAATTTTCTCTTAAGGCTCTTATTTCCAACTCTTTTTTGTTTGTAAGTTTTGATATTCGTTTATCTGAAAATCCTTGAGTTTTTAAAAATAAAATATTTTCTCTATCGTTAGGTATGCCTTTTTCTATAAGCTCTTTTTCGATAGAAATAATTTCATTTATTTGATCTAAGAACCATGGGTCATAATAGGTAAGTTCATGAATTCTTGATAAACCTATTCCAGCTCTTATTGCGTCGGCTATTATTAAAATTCTTTCCGGAGACGTTTTTTTAAGGTTTTCTTCTATTTCATTTATATCCNCAGATATTAAAAACTCATCAAAACCACATAATCCTATTTCAAGTGAACGAAGGGCTTTTTGAAAAGATTCCTTAAAATTTTTACCAATAGCCATNGCTTCTCCAACTGACTTCATAGATGATGAGAGCATTGGATTCGATCCTGGAAATTTCTCAAAAGCAAATCTTGGAATTTTTGTAACTACATAATCAATCGTTGGCTCGAATGAAGCAGGAGTAGTTTTAGTTATATCATTTTTTAATTCATCTAATGTGTAGCCAACAGCTAATAAAGCTGCAATTTTTGCAATAGGAAAACCTGTTGCCTTTGAGGCTAGAGCTGACGATCTTGAAACTCTTGGGTTCATTTCGATAACAACCATTTCACCGTTTTTTGGATTAATAGCAAATTGTACATTTGAGCCGCCAGTATCAACTCCAATTTCTCTTAGAATATTGATAGATGCAATTCTTAGATTTTGATATTCTTTATCTGTTAATGTTAAAGCTGGAGCAACAGTTATTGAATCCCCGGTGTGGACTCCCATGGGATCTACATTCTCTATAGAGCAAATTATAATACAGTTGTCAGCCTTATCTCTAACAACTTCCATTTCATATTCTTTCCAGCCAGCAACCGACTCTTCTACAAGGATTTCGTTTGTTGGAGAGCTTTCAATTCCATTTGATGCTATTTTTTCAAATTCTTCAATAGTAGACGCTATACCACCACCCGTCCCTCCTAACGTAAAAGATGGTCTTATTATCACAGGTAGTCCAATTTCATTAAGATTTGAAAGAGCATCTTCCAATGACTGAGAAACATAAGATTTTGGAGTTTTTAGACCTATTTTATGCATAGCCTTTCTAAATTTATCTCTATCTTCTGCTTTTGATATAGCTTCCTCATCTGCACCAATCAACTCTACATTGTATTCATCTAGGAAACCAGATTCAGACACTTCAAGTGAGACATTCAAGGCTGTNTGACCGCCCATTGTTGGAAGAAGAGCATCAGGTTTTTCTTTTTTAATTATTTTTTTTAAAATATCTGCTGTTATTGGCTCGATATAAGTTTTATCTGCTACATCTGGATCTGTCATTATTGTTGCAGGATTAGAATTTATTAAAATTATTTTGTAGCCATCTTTTTTTAAAGCCTTACAAGCTTGTGTACCTGAATAATCAAATTCACATGCTTGACCAATTACTATAGGACCAGCACCTACCACTAATATACTTTTTATATCACTTCTTTTTGGCATTTAATTTTTTCCAACTAAATTTTGAAATTTATCAAAAAGATAAAAACTATCATATGGTCCAGGCGAGGCTTCAGAATGATGCTGAATTGAAAAAATAGGTTTTCCTTTTACCATTAAGCCAGAATTACTATCATCAAAAAGACTTTTATGTGTCTCAATGACATCCGATGACAGAGTATCAAATTTAACTGAAAAACCATGATTCATTGATGTGATTTCTACTTTTCCATTTTGTATATTCTTTACTGGATGATTTGCACCATGGTGCCCTTGATGCATTTTAAATGTCTTACCACCAAGTGCTAAAGCAAGAATTTGATGTCCTAAACAGATACCAAAAATAGGAATATTCTTAGACATAAGTTCTTTGATAATTGGTATTGCGTATTTTCCTGTTGCNAGAGGATCACCAGGCCCATTAGAGAGAAAAATTCCATCTGGTTTTAGGCTAGTTATATCTGATGCACTTGTATTACATGATACGATAGTAATTTTATTAAATCTTGAAGAAAGACATCTTAAAATATTACTCTTTACTCCATAATCAATAACAACAATGTGTTTATCAATTTGATTGATATTATGANTTAGGNTTTCAATTTCTTTTTCTTCCCAAGTATAAATATGATTAGTTGATACTTTTACAGCAAGATCTTGGCCGTTAATACCCTCCCAATNNTTTAATTCTTTTAATAAAGCATCTTTATCTAAAATACCCTTTTGGTCATTAATAATTACACCATTTATAAAACCATTTTTTCTTATATGACTGGTTAATTCTCTTGTATCAATTCCATATAACCCGACAATCTTATTTTTTATAAGCCAATCATTTAAATTTTGTTCTGAGCGCCAATTAGATGGAGATGTAATGGGGCTACTAAAAATTGCTCCGCTTATATAAGTTTCTTTATTACTTTCTNTATCTTGTGAGTTAACCCCTACATTTCCAATATGTGGAAATGTAAATGTAATTATTTGAGAAGCATAAGATGGGTCAGTCATTATTTCTTGATAGCCTGTCATGGCAGTATTAAAGCAAACTTCTCCAATTGTGCTACCTTCGTAACCACAACCAATACCATTAAATACTCTTCCATCTTTAAGAAGGAGGGCTCCTGTTGATTTTTGGGGTGCCCAATCAGACATTTTGAAACCTATGAAATTTTAGAAAAATTAGCGTATATAATGATATTAATAAACATGAGTCTTTAATGTTTATTATCATAATAAGTCTTACCTCGCTTTAAATATAAGTAATATTTTAAAATATTAACGAATCATTATTTGTAAAATCAAATTGACGAAAAATATTCATAGTATAAACGTTCGTCAAGTGAACATTTAATATAAATCAATTTTTTTTAAGAATCATATATTTGATTGGATAAAAATATAGAGCTATCATACTATTTTATAAGTTTGTTATTTATAGGAATAAATTATGTTATTAGATCTTATTAAAGAAGACTTAAAAATTGCTATGAAAGCAAAAGATACCCTCACTGTTTCAACTCTTAGGATGGTTACTTCAGCAATAAAAAATATAGAGATTAATAATAGAATCTCCGATGGCTCTAGTCCTGTGAATGAATCTCAAATTATTCAGCTAATATCTAAAATGATTAAACAAAGAAAAGAGTCGGCTGATATTTTTAGAACAAGCGACAGATTGGACCTTGAAAAAAAAGAAAATGAAGAAATCAAAATAATTCAAAAATATATGCCTGTTCAGATTGATGATAATAAAATTAATTCAATTCTTGATGTTGCTATTGAAGAAACTGGTTCCGCTCAAATTCGTGATATGGGGAAGGTTATGGCTTTTTTAAAAGATAACTATTCTGGTCAAATGGACTTTGGTAAAGTTTCGGTTATGTTAAAGGATAAATTAAAAAGTTAGTAAATGAAATTCTCTACCAATACTCTTAATGAAATTAAAGATAGAATTCCAGTATCGCAAGTTGTTGGAAAAAAAATTCAATTAAAAAAGAAAGGTAGAGAGTATGTTGGTCTTTCACCTTTTAATAAAGAAAAAACTCCTTCCTTTACAGTCAATGATGAGAAGCAATTTTACCACTGTTTTTCTACAAATAACCATGGAGACATTTTTACTTTTTTAGTTGAGGTTGGAGGATTAAGTTTTCCTGAGGCTGTTGAGAAGTTAGCCGAAGAAGCGGGAGTTCAACTACAAGACCTTTCACCACTTGAGGAAGAAAAGTTTAAAAAAAATAAAGAAATTTTGGATGCTCTTGATATTTCAAAATCATTTTTTTCTTCTCAAATTTATGAAACAAATAACTCCTATGCCATTAAATACCTGAGGGAAAGGGGTATAGATGATAAAATAATAAAGGATTTTGATATTGGGTTTGCTCCACAAGGTAGTAAATTAGAAAAGTTTTTATTATCTAAGGGTGTTTCTCGTGAGGTTATGATTTTAGCAGGTATGGTTATCAAAAATGATAATAATGAGAATAACTTCTATGATAGATTTCGAAATAGAATAATTTTTCCTATAAGGGATTCAAGAAATAAAGTTGTTGGTTTTGGTGGTAGAGTAATAAATAAAGATGATCAACCAAAGTACCTTAACTCTCCTGAAACACCAGTTTTCCATAAAGGAAGTGTTTTGTATAACTTTTCAAATGTAAGACCAAAGCTAAAAGAAAGGGATGATTTAATAGTGGTTGAGGGTTATATGGATGTTGTTAGCCTTTCATCAAAAGGCTTTAATGTATCTGTAGCTCCATTAGGTACTGCAATAACAGAAAATCAACTAAATATTCTATGGAAAGAAAATAATAGCCCAATAATTTGTTTTGATGGCGATAGGGCTGGAAAAGCAGCTTCATTTAGAGTTAGTGAGTTAGCTCTCAAATTACTTAAACCGAATAAGTCACTTAGGTTTATAAGTTTACCAAACGATCTCGATCCGGATGATTATATTAAAAGCTTTGGACTTGAGAGTTTTTTAAAATTAGTCAGCAATGCCTCTCCCTTAACTAATATAGTTTGGGATTCTTGTATGAGTATTTCTGATATTAAAACACCGGAAGGCAGATCTGGATTTGAGAGTGAGTTAAGAAAAAAAATTAATTTAATAAAAGACTCAAGTATTAAAAAGCATTATGGCTTAATTTTTAAACAATATTTAGATGAGTTATTTTATAAAAAAACTATAAACACCTCGTATAATAAAAATAATTTTGTAAAAAAAGGTTTTAGATCAAGTAACTTAAAAACTAGTATATTGGCCTCCGGCGGGGAATTACCATCAGATCTAGAAGCATTAATTTTGTCTGGAGTTTTTTTATTTCCAGAACTTATAGCTAAATTTTTTGAAAAATTAGAGCTAGCAGATTTTAAAAACTCTAAACTTAAAGAAATAAGAGATAACCTTTTAATGTTAGAAAAAAAAGATGATGGTGATCTAGGTATTGATCTGCTAAAAGACTATATAAAAAATAACTATAAAGGGTTTTCAGACGATAATTTAAAATTCGCTAATAGGTTTTGGCTAAATCAAAAAAATAAAGATTTTAGAGAAATTTCTAAAGTTTGGCTTGAAATTTTGTCTGATGACCAGCATATAAAGAGTCTTGAAAGAGATATTCAGGATAATAAAAGTAAAATTAGTAATGAAGATGATGAGAGGCGCTTTATTGAACTTATTAAAGATAGAGATAATTCAATAAAATCGATAGAAGAAAAATATGGTAAAGAAGAAAGTCAGTAAAACTAAGGCAGAAGATTCTCAACAAGATAGTTCCTTATTGGATATGTCAAACCGTGCTGTTAAAAAAATGATAAAATCTGCTAAAGCCGAAGGTTTTGTTAATTATAAAGAGTTGAATAAGGTCATTACTGCTGAGAAATATACTTCTGAGCAGATCGAAGATGTAATGTCACTTCTTTCTGAAATGGGAATTTCGGTTGTTGAAAATGAAGATCAGGAAGAAGCTAGCTCTGATGAAAAAGCAGAAGTAGAAAAGCCAGCAAAAACAACCTCAGGTGATAGAACAGATGACCCTGTAAGAATGTATTTAAGGGAAATGGGCTCAGTTGATCTTCTATCCCGTGAAGGTGAAATAGCTATTGCCAAGCGTATAGAGGCAGGTAAAGAAGCTATGATCGAAGGTCTTTGTGAGAGCCCTTTAACATTTCAAGCTATAATAATATGGCGTGATGAATTAAATGAAGGGCAGGTTCTTTTAAGAGATATTATTGATTTAGAAGCATCCTATATTGGTCCTGATGCCAAAAATAAGAAAATATCTAAAAATCAAAAAGATGAAAATTCATCTGAAGACGATGAAACATCTGATAATGATGACTCTAATGATACCGATAATGATTACAACGAATATGAGAATAATGTATCTTTGGCTGCCATGGAGGCAGATCTTAAGCCTGAAGTATTTTTAATATTTGATGAAATTTCTATAAAATATAAAAAACTTCGTACACTCCAGGATAAAAGAAATTTATTAAGAGCTAAAAACTCTGACTTAAATGCTTCTCAAATTAAAAAATATGATGAATTAACTAGTGACCTAAAAAATCTTATGAAAGGTTTGTCTCTAAATAACAATAGAATAGAGTCATTACTTGATCATCTCTACGATATAAATAAAAGGCTCGTGACTTCTGAGTTGTCTCTCTGGAAAATGGCAAATAAATCTGGAGTTGCTAGAGAGGATTTTTTAACAGAATATTATGGAAATGAATTAGACACTGGCTGGGTTGGAAGAATAGTAAGATTAAAGCGTAAGGGTTGGAAACCTTTTGTCCAAGAAAATAGAAAAGACATAAAAAGCCTTCTTAATGAAATTACAGAACTCTCTGAGGAGACTGGTTTAGAGATAGGTGAATTTAGAAAAATTGTTCTTAAAGTTCAAAAAGGTGAAAGAGAGGCAGCTGTTGCCAAAAAAGAGATGGTAGAGGCAAATTTAAGACTCGTTATTTCTATCGCTAAAAAATATACAAATAGAGGATTACAGTTCCTTGATCTTATTCAAGAAGGAAATATCGGCCTAATGAAGGCAGTAGATAAATTTGAATATAGAAGAGGCTATAAATTTTCAACATATGCGACTTGGTGGATAAGACAAGCAATAACTAGGTCAATTGCTGACCAAGCTAGAACAATTCGTATACCAGTTCACATGATAGAAACTATTAATAAGTTAGTTAGAACATCTAGACAGCTTTTACATGAAATTGGTAGAGAGCCGACACCGGAAGAATTATCAGAAAAGTTGAANATGCCATTNGATAAGGTAAGAAAAGTTTTAAAAATTGCTAAGGAACCAATCTCCCTTGAAACACCTATTGGTGATGAAGAGGATAGTTATTTGGGTGACTTTATTGAGGATAAGAACGTATTGTTACCAGTTGATGCTGCAGTTCAATCAAATTTGAGAGAAACAACTACAAAAGTCTTAGCCATGCTAACTCCCAGAGAAGAGAGAGTTTTGAGAATGCGTTTTGGAATAGGTATGAATACAGATCATACTTTAGAAGAGGTAGGCCAACAATTTTCAGTTACGAGAGAGAGAATAAGACAAATAGAAGCAAAAGCTTTNCGTAAATTAAAACACCCAACTAGATCAAAAAAACTTAGAAGCTTTCTTGATAGCTAGTAATTGATTATTTAAAAGGGCCCGTAGCTCAGTTGGTTAGAGCAAACCGCTCATAACGGTTTGGTCGCAGGTTCGAGTCCTGCCGGGCCCACCACTAAAAAATGATTTTATAAAGGGAAGTTAATGGCCTCATATCAATATACCTACGTTATCGACGATTTATCTAAATCTTGGCCTGGTGGGAAAGAATTATTTTCTAATATTAATTTATCTTTTCTTCCTAATGCAAAAATTGGCGTAGTCGGTTTGAACGGATCAGGAAAATCAACATTTTTAAAGATAATGGCTGGACATGAAAAAGATTATACAGGTGAAGCTTGGGCAGCTGAAGGAGTTACTATTGGTTATTTGCCTCAAGAACCCCTCCTTGATGAATCAAAAAATGTTTATGAAAATATAACCATAGGGCTAAAGGAGNAAAAGGATTTACTGGCAAGATATAATGAGCTAGCTGTAAACTATTCTGAGGAAAATGCTGATGAACTATCAGAGCTTCAAAATCAAATAGAAAGTAAAGATTTATGGGATCTTGATTCTAAGGTTAATCAGGCTATGGAGGCTCTTAGGTGTCCAGAGTCAGAAATGAGTGTTGTTAACCTATCTGGAGGTGAAAAAAGAAGGATAGCAATATGTCAGCTATTATTACAAAATCCAGATATCTTATTATTAGACGAACCTACTAANCATTTAGATGCAGAGACAGTTGCTTGGCTTGAGAATTATCTTAAATCCTATTCTGGTACAATAATCTTAATTACNCATGATAGGTATTTTCTTAATAATATTACCGAGTGGATTCTTGAGCTAGATAGGGGCAAAGGAATTCCCTATGAAGGCAATTATACCTCTTGGTTGACTCAAAAACAAAAGAGAATTGAGCTTGAGAGTAAAGAAGATAATTCTAGACTAAAAAGACTTAATAGTGAATTAGATTGGATTTCTGCGTCTCCTAAAGCAAGACAAGCAAAATCTAAAGCAAGAATTAAAAGCTATGAAAATCTNAAAAATAAGGAAGTTAAAGAAAGCACAGGTGAGCCTCAAATTATTATTCCAAAGGCGCCTAGGCTCGGAGATATGGTTATTGATATCAATGGTGTATCAAAATCGTACAATGAAAAGTTACTTATTGAAGATGTAAGCTTTCGCCTACCACGAGGAGGTATAGTTGGCATAATTGGCGCTAATGGTGCAGGAAAAACTACTTTATTTAGAATGCTTTCAGGGCTTGAAGAAGCGGATAATGGTGAAATTAAAATGGGTGAAACCGTAATCATGGGATATGTAGATCAATCTAGAGANGCTTTAGAGAATAACAAAACAGTCTGGGAAGAAATTTCAGAGGGCAATGATATAATTGATGTTAATTCAACAATTATTCATTCTCGTGCTTATGTAAGTGCTTTTAATTTTAAAGGAAGCGATCAACAAAAAGTAGTTGGACAGTTATCGGGGGGCGAAAGAAATAGAGTTCACTTGGCAAAGGTATTAAAATCAGGTGCAAATTTACTTTTTCTTGATGAACCTACAAATGATCTTGATGTTGAAACACTTCATGCTCTTGAGTATGCCTTGGAGAATTTTTCTGGAAGTGCATTAATTATTAGTCATGATAGATGGTTTTTAGACCGAATGGCTACTCATATTTTAGCTTTTGAAGGTAATAGCCATGTTGAATGGTTTGAAGGAAATTATTCAGACTACTTATTAGATTATAAGAGTCGATATGGTGAAGACTCAAACATTCCAAGTAGAATTAAATATAAAAAATTTTCTAGGTAAATTATTTTATTTGTAATTCGATTTTATTAATAAGGTTAGCTATCTCACCATTGTTTTTACTTAAAAAGCTTGTAAATGTAGACCTTTGTTCTTGTGCCATCCATATACCTGATATTCTGATATCAAAAACCTTATAATCAGAAACTGAAGATTCAAGAATCCACCAATCAATAGATATTGGATTTGGACGATCATTAAAGTTTACAAGAGAAGAGACTATAATTCCTCTTCTTCCTTTTTCTTCAACTTTTGTTACTATAACATTTCCTGAAGGGTATGAAGACAAACGTTTAGCATAAACTTTTGAAATAAAGTTCTTAATAGCATTAAAGTATTTTGATGATTCTGTGGATTTTAGATTTTTTCTATAAGGACCTAAAATAAAAAGAGAAATCCTCTTAATATCGAGATTTTCTATGAAAATTTTTTCTAAATTTTCAGCTTTTTCATCACTACTTATTTTATCATTTCCTAATATAGTCAAAGTTTGATCACTTATATCCTCAACCCACTGAGATGGATTTTTTGGACTAGCCACTAAATTATTGGATTGAATAAAAATTAAAGCAATTAAAATTAATACTTTTGTAAAAATTATTTTAGCCATTACTTTTTAACCTCGGGAAAAAAAATATCTTCATCATCAAAATCTTCATCAAAAAAATCAACATCGTTTTCTAGGTCCTCTGAGATATTTATACCTCTGTTTTGAAGGTAAATAGACCTAAGGCTTGAATAATAATCTATAGATGTGCTTCTAAGATTATCAATAGTTTCNCCATTTGATGATCTTGATGACAATATAAATAATGCTGATGGAGAAACACTTACGACACTATCTTCATCTCTTAAACTGTGATTAACAGGATTAAATACTGCATCAGCAATTGTACCTACAAAATGTCTGGTGGTTCTTGGTCCTATCAACGGAATGACAAGATACTGGCCTTCATTAAAACCCCATATATTAAGTGTTTTTCCAAAGTCAGTTGTTACTTCTTTTATACCCATTTTATCTGCCACATCAAAAATACCTACAACACCTATTGTAGTATTAATTGTTAATCTCCCTAATGATAAAAAGCTTGAACTAATTTCTCCTTGAAATAGATGATTTATAAAATTTGAAGGTTCGTTGAGATTTGAGATTATATTTGAGACTCCTGTTTCAATGAAATCAGGAAGTAATCCGTATACTTTAGAAGTTGGGCGCAAAATATTTTGATCAATTGCGTCATTAAAGTTATGAATTGATCTATTTGTTTCTTCATAGTTATGATTTTTATCAATAGCAAATGTATTTGAGCTTATTAAAAAGATAACTAAAAAAATATTTATCGATAAAAAAATATATTTCATAAAATTATTAATCCTATTTATGTTATTATACTAAAATAATTTTTTTTTCTAGAGTTTCAAGTCTTTGACTCTTGCGATAATTTCATCATAGATTTTTTTATTTGACCCTATAACNGATGGTTTTTTAGTTGACACATTATTGTATTTTAATTTCTTAGCATTATGTTGTGAAACATAACCGCCTGCCTCAGTAATTAACAGATCACCTGCAGCAATATCCCAATCATTTTTTGAGTTTAAGGCCATCATTGCATCAAACTCACCTGATGCAACTAAAGCCATTCTATACGCTACAGAGTTTCGGTTCTCTACGGACATTTTTGGCCAAGGATTTTTCCAGGACGGATGACTGAACATTGGCTTGAAAGCAACCATTTTACAGTCACTTAATTCATTAAATTTGGAGATATGTATTCTTTTTTTATTTTTCCAAGAACCTTTATTTTTTTCAGATTCAAATATTTCTTTTGTTGATGGACTATAAACTATACCAGAAATTGGTTCTCCGTTTTTTACAAGCGCTATTGAAATTGAAAATTCTTTTTTTCCTTCCAGAAAAGCTTTTGTTCCATCGAGCGGATCAACAACAAAAGTAATTTCTTTTTCAAGCCTAGATTTATCATCTTCACTTTCTTCAGATAGCCAGCCAAAGTTTGGATTACTTTTTTTTAAAATTCTTCCTAACAAATTGTTAATTTCAATATCCACTTTAGAGATGAGGCTTCCATCTTCTTTTTCCCAGTTTTCAGGATCATTTTTAAACCATTTTAAAGCAATTTTTCCTGCTTTTATAATACTATCCCTGATTTGAAGATGCTCTGAAGATGGATTAAATTCCTGCAATTGTCATACCTTCAATAAGTATTGTTGGAGAATTTAAAGAGTATTTAAACTCCAGATCATTTGCTACANTCATTCTATGAAACATATCTTTTAAATTACCAGCAATTGTAACTTCGTTTATAGGAAAAGAGATCTTGCCATTTTCGATCTTAAAACCTCCGGCCCCTCTGCTATAGTCACCTGTTATTAAATTAACACCCTGGCCTATAAGATCGGTAACATAAAAACCATCTTTAATATTATTAATAATTTCATCTTTTGAAATAGTTCCATTCTCTATAAACATATTTGTAGGACTTGGGCTGGGAGAGGATGACATTCCTCTAGAGGCTCTACTATTAGATTTAATTCCTAATTGTTGAGATGTTGTGGTGTCTAAAATCCAAGACTTTAGTATTCCATTTTCAATAATATTAAAACTTTTCATTTCACAACCTTCATCATCAAAAGGTTTTGATCCTAGCCCCTTTATTATACTGGGGTTATCAATAATGTTAATTTCTCTATCAAAGATTTTAGCATTCATTTTTTCACTAAGAAAGCTAGAACCCCTTGCAATCGAAGAGCCAT
This sequence comes from Rhodobiaceae bacterium, assembly GCA_002704345.1. Lineage (GTDB taxonomy): Bacteria > Pseudomonadota > Alphaproteobacteria > MED-G09 > MED-G09 > MED-G09. Next base: position 24,575 of record PAGD01000002.1, read on the forward strand.
TTACAAGGGACGAGATGTGAGAAAGTAGCGTTTTAGAAACCCTTGGATCAAAAACTACATCAGATTTACATGTTTTTATCTTTTTTGGATTACATTTTGAAACTGTATTCTCTGCCGCTTGCTTTCCTACCAAAGAGGTATCTTTAAGATCTTTAAAAAAAACCTTTGAGTCATAATCATAATCAGTTTGCATGCTAAGTTCATTACCAGCAATTGCAGAACAAGAAATTGAGAAATTACTTTTTTTATAACCACCAGAGAAACCATTTGATGTTGATAAATGGAAAGATGTTTTACTTTGGGATGATGATGCTCCATTTGAATTGGTAACTCCTTTGACTTCCAATGCAGAGTTCTCAGTCTCTAAGGCTAAATCCTTAAGTTGATCAGGGTTGAGATCGCATGTATCAAATAACTCAAGGTCAGGAATTATTTTTGTTGTCTCATTTGCAAGCTTTGAAAGNGGATCTTCTGGAGCCAATTTTGTCATACTAATAACTCTATCAATGGACTCATTGATGGAGTTTTTTGAAAAATCGTTAGTAGATATTATTGCGTTACGATTACCAATAAATGTTCTTAAGCCCAAAACCTTAGTTTCTGACTGTTCAATTTCTTCAATTTTTCCAAGTCTACAGCCTATATTTTTGGATAGATTCTTTGCTATTACAATATCAGATGAATCTGCNCCCTTTGAGAGAGATAATTTAATAATTTCTTCAGCTAATGACCTGTAATCTTCATCCATTCTAATATCCAATTCAATTAAGTGTTAATNTGGTTGAAAACTTTTTTCATCAAAGTTGGCAAACCTAAATTATTTAAATCTTTCTTATCAACCCACATACCATTTATGTCATTTACATTAAATTCTTTTTTTTCATAAACCGTTAATAGTAAATTAAAATGAGAGAATTGATGGGAAACTTTACCTTCTTTTCTTTTAAAATCTTTAATTGATANAACTTTTTTATCTATTTCTTCATTACCATCAGTTGACCATCCGTATGATGGAAATTCAAGCATACCTGGTAATATTCCTTTATCAACCCTTCTTTTAAGTAANACTTTATTATCAGAAGATATTATCCAGTATACAGATCCCTCTCTTANGGGCTTTATTTTTTTCTTTATTTTTATTGGAATAGTATTTTCACAAGAATTTTTTTTTGCCTTACAAAACTCTAAAACAGGACATAAATTACATAAAGGATTTTTTGGTAAACAGACCATTGAGCCAATATCCATCAAGGCCTGAATATAATCTCCATTTTTTTTATTTGGAGTTAGTTTTTTTGCTTTTTCTTTTATTTCTTTTTTTGCTCTAATAATTGGTTCTTCTATTTGAAAGATTCTTGCTATTATTCTTTCAATATTACTATCAACGACCGTATCGTTTTTATTAAAAGCTATAGCTCTTATAGCTGCAGAAGTGTAATCGCCGATACCAGGAAGGTTTTTTATTTGACTCTCATCTTTTGGAAAAATATTTTTATATTCTTTATTAATAATTTTCGAGGTTAGGTGGAGGTTTTTTGCTCTTCTGTAGTAACCCAAGCCTGACCAAAAATCTAAAATTTCATTAATGTCTGCGCTTGAAAGTTTTTCTATATTTGGCCATAAAGTTATAAACTTTTTAAAGTAAGGAATAACTGCTGTTACAGTTGTTTGCTGAAGCATTATCTCAGATACCCATATTTTATAGGGATCTTTTTTTGAATTACCTTTATATCTCCATGGAAGATCTCGCTTATTTAGGTTATACCATTTAAGAACACTTTTTGAAAAATTATTGTAATNCATTTAAACCTTTTTATGAGATAAATATTAAAATTGAAAAATAATAATAAACAACCTAAAAATCCAACACAGCTTGGGTGGTATGTATCTAAAATTACAAAATCTTTTTATAATAAACAAGGGTTTGCTCAGAATCATATATTAGAAAATTGGAAAACAATAGTTGGCGCTAGGTTTTTCAACAAGTCTATGCCAATTAAATTAAATATTAAGAAGACAGGAGGTGTTCTTACTATAGCTTGTGATGGAGCGGTTGCTATAGAGTTGGAGTATTTAAAACAAGAAATAATAAGTAATATAAATTCTTATTACGGATTTAATGCTGTAAATAAAATTCAATTTAAAAATCTACCANTAGATATAGANAGCANTAACACTTACCCAGAGNTAAAAATAGAAAGTGATGGTAAGGATTCTTTTTCCAAGGATGAAGGCGAATTATCACCTTCAAAAGGAAACAGTCCGATAGAAAAGGCTCTTTTTAAATTAGAAAAGACAGTTCTTAAAAGAAAAAATGAACTATAATAATTAAACGACTCAGTTAGGAATTTAAGTATGAAAAGAAAAAATGTTATTTTGTTAATCTCGACTTTTGCAGTGCTAGCTATAATTATTATGCTTTTGTCGAGCATTGGGAGCAATGTGAATAATGATTTAGTTTTAAATAACCTAAGCACTCAATTAGAGGTAACTAATTCTTCTGGTGTTTCAAGGGATCTTGAAGGCGATCATGTAATGAGTATTGGAAACCCAAGTAATACTATTATTGAATACGCCTCGATGACTTGTCCTCATTGCTCTGACTTTCATAATGAAACGTTCCCAAAAATAAAATCTGATTTAATTGAGACAGGAAAAGTTAAATATATATTTAGGGACTTTCCACTAGATCAATATGCTATGGCGGGTACTCTTATAGCTAATTGTGTATCTGAAGATAGATATTTTGATGTTATTAATGTTCTATTAAAAACACAAAAAAAATGGATACAAAATGGTTATCAAGGCCTTCTTTCAATCGCTAAGAATTTTGGATTATCAATTTCTCAGGTTGAGGTGTGCTTAAGCGATGAGAAATTAATAAAATTAATAGAGAGTAATATGAGTATTGCGACCAATAGTTTTGGGATTACTGGTACCCCTTCAGTTTTTGTAAATGGAAAAAAAATATCTTCTTTGGACTACCAAGAAATGTTAGATGAGATTAAATAAAGAGGAAAAAGTGGATTTTAAAAAACTACGTATTTCTAATTTTAAATCCTTTGTTGACCCTGTAGAGGTAAATATAGGAAAAGGGTTGACTGGTGTTGTTGGACCTAATGGATGTGGTAAATCAAATCTTGTAGAAGCTCTCAGATGGGCAATGGGTGAAACATCTTATAAATCAATGCGGACATCAGCTATGGATGATGTAATTTTTTCTGGAACAGAAAACAGGCCGCCAAGAAATTTTGCTGAGGTTTCATTAGTTCTTGATAATAAAGAGAGGAATGCTCCAAAAGATTATAATAATGATGAAATTGTTGAGGTTACCAGGAGGATAGAAAGAGAATCAGGCTCAGCTTATAGAATAAATGGAAAGGATATTAGAGCTAGAGATGTTCAAATGCTATTTGCGGATGTATCCACTGGAGCTAGATCACCTTCNCTTGTAAGNCAGGGTCAAATTGATGAATTAATTAGTCAAAAACCTGAACAAAGAAGAAGGATTCTAGAGGAAGCCGCTGGAATATCAGGTTTTCATGTAAGGCGTCATGAAGCTGAGCTCAGACTAAATGCTGCGCAAACCAATCTTGAAAGATTAGACGATGTTTTAAAAGAATTATCATCTCAAATGCGATCTCTTAAGAAGCAAGCTAGAGAAGCAAATAGATACAAGTCTCTTTCTGAAGAAATTAGAAAGGCTCAATCGGTTGTTTTAGCAGTAAAATACGAAGTTATTAATAAACAGTTAAGTGAATCAAAAAATCAATTTTCTGAAGCGGTTAAAGATCATCAAGAAACTATAAGGGAAGTTGCTTCTTTAAATTCAGAAGAAATTAAATTGCAAGCTGAGTTGACGCCTTTACGTGAGAATGCAGCAAAAGACTCTGCAAAATTACAACGCTTAGTTATTGAAATGGAAGGTTTAGACAAAGAGTTTCTAAGGCAAAAAGAAAGAGCATTAGAGTTAAGTGAATTTATCCAATCAACAAAATCGCAATTAGTAAGGGAAAATGAGATATTAACTGATTTAAAAGACTTGCTAGCAAAGCAGGGTGATAATGAATTTAATATTCAAAAAAAATATGATACTGAGAAATCAATCGAGGGGCGTACTGAAGATTTAATTAAAAATAATATTTTATTAGAAGAATTTTCTAGCATTTACTCTAAGCAAGAAAATATAAAAAAGATAATAAGTTCAGATAATGATCTTAAGGAATCTATCTTATCTCAAATTAAAAGAGAAAATAATTTACTCGATGATTTAGGCTCAACTATAGACGATAGTCATATTGAAGGAAAAACTTCTAATGAAAAAGAACAAGCAATTAGATCTGAAATAGAAGTAAAAATAAAAGAATTAAAGAAAAATGAAGATTTCATTGGCAGTATGGTTGCAATTTATTCTCAAAAGGAAGCCTTAAAAAGTATAATAGNAGAAAGCTATGANAATGATGACACATTGATCGATAAGCTTAATGTTACCCCTGGTTATGAAAATGCTTTAGATGCATTACTAGGNGATGAATTATATTATTCGACAAATGAAAAAAATCCTATTTATTGGAAGTTGCTTGATGAAATCGAAGAANGTCATGAGCTNCCAAATAGTTGTGAGCCTTTGTCAAATTATGTTAAAGGCTCNGATGCTCTAAAAAGACGTCTAAATCAAACAGGTATTATAAACAAAGAAGATGGAATGAAGTTAATTTCAAGACTTAAGTATGGTCAACGACTTGTTTCAAAGGAAGGCGACTTATGGAGATGGGATGGTTTAGTAGTTACATCAACTTCTTCAAGCTCCGCCTCTGAGAGACTTCAAAATAGAAATCAACTTGAGGATACTATAAAATCTATTGATGAATTTGAAAAAAAATATATTGGAATTGATAATATCAAAGAAAAAAGTACTGANATACAAAATGATATTACAAATCTTAAAATTGAATTAGATAGAATCAACAATGAAATTAAAAATAAGGATGATCTAGATAAAAAAATATTATCAACCAAACAAGAATTATCAAATCTTAATTCAAAATTAGCCGAATTTAATAAAAATAGTCTGGAAAATTTACAGCAACTTGAGAGTGTTAATACTTCAATTGTTGAATTTGAAACAAAGTATAAAAATATTAGTGATTTAAAGCAAAAAAGNGATGAAATTCGCGATAGTATTACTAAGTTAAAAATTGACCTAGACAGGATTAATACAGAAATAANTAGCAAGAATGATTTGAATAAAAAAATACCTCAAACTGAAAATCAAATTTTAGAACTAAATAATCGCTTAAAGAGTCTTGAGGATGAAAAATTAAAGAACTTAAATCTTCCAAATGAGATTGAAGATAAAAGAAATTCATTACAGACATTGATTGAGGAATCTAAAATTTTAAATTCGAAATCTGAGGATGAATTTATTAAATTGGAAAATACACTTAGCGATATTCGTAATAGAGTTAGATCTACCTCAGAAAAAGAAGCTCAGGATAGAGAGCTTAAAGGTAGGTTAGAAATTCTTTCACAAAGCAATAATGAACGAATGAGTGAAGTTAAGTCTTTAATTAATAAGGAGCTAAATATTAATGCTCATGAGCTAATAAAATTAACTAACTTTTCTAATGAAAATCCAATGCCTACAGAAACTGCTGCTGAAGATAATTATGAGCGTTTTAAGAATGAAAGGGAGCTTTTAGGTGGAGTAAATTTAAGAGCAGATTTTGAGTTGAAGGAAATACAAGAGAGATTTGACGAGACAAAGTCTGAAAGAGAAGACTTAGATAGAGCTATTTCAGAACTTAAAAAAGGAATTACAGGACTTAATCAGGAAAGTAGAGAGAGAATGAGGTTGGCTTTTGATGAAGTTAATAGTAAATTTCAGGAGGTTTTCAAAAAACTTTTTGGGGGTGGAAATGCTCAGCTAAATTTTGTTGATTCTGATGATCCATTAGAAGCAGGACTAGAAATGCTAGCCCAACCTCCAGGAAAGAAATTAAAATCAATGGATTCGCTCTCAGGAGGAGAAAAAGCCCTCACNGCAACATCATTAATTTTTGCTGTATTTTTAACTAATCCTTCACCTATTTGTGTTCTTGATGAGGTTGATGCNCCTTTAGACGATGCAAATGTTGAAAGATTTTGTNATTTGATCGATGAAATGTCAAAGAGTGTTAATACCAGATTCTTAATTATAACCCATCACGCTCTAACAATGTCAAGAATGGATAGGCTTTTTGGTGTAACAATGCAGGAGAAAGGAGTTAGCCAACTTGTTTCTGTAGATTTGAGTACAGCGGAGAAATTCCGAAAGCTCGCTTAAAATATGTAATATTTTTGATTTTAACAATTTATTTTTAATACTGAGGTTGTAGATTTGGAAATTAAAAAAAATAATTCATCTAAAAATTCTTCAGAGGTTATTAATAGAGTTGATGAAATAAAGTCAAAGGAAAGCCTCATTAGAACTTCAGAAAATATAGAAAATCGAGGGAATTCNTTAGGTTTAGCCTTTAGATTAAGTACAGAACTTGTCTCNGGTATTGTAGTTGGCGGTGTCATGGGTTGGTCTATTGATAAGTGGTTAGGGACTCAACCTTGGTTTCTATTAATATTTTTTATTTTAGGTATTGCAGCAGGAATTATAAATGTTATTAAGACTGCTAAGAATATGAATAATGAGTCTTAATCGCAAGGGTTTATAAGTGGCTTCAGTAGAAAACTTAGATGGTCATCATAGCACAGGATCTTTTCCTGCAGATCCAATGCATCAATTTGAAATTGCCAGATACGTTGATATTAATATTGGCGGTTTTGATATATCATTTACTAATTCATCTTTGTTTATGGTAATNGCTGTAATTTTAATAAGTTTTTTCTCTATTTTTTTTGTTAGAAAGCAAGCCTTGGTTCCNTCCAGAATGCAATCTCTTGTTGAGCTATCCTATGAATTTGTTTCAAATATGGTCCGGCAGAATGTTGGTCAAGAAGGAAAACAATATTTTCCCTTTATTTTTACAATATTTATGTTNGTTCTTTTTTTGAATATGCTTGGGATGATGCCCTATAGCTTTACTGTGACAAGTCATATAGCTGTTACATTTGCTCTAGCATTTTTAATATTTTTATTGGTCACAATTGTTGGGTTTGTAAAACATGGATTTGGGTTTTTTGGTTACTTTGCTCCAAAAGGTGTTCCTATCTTCATGTTACCTCTTTTAGTTATAATTGAGGTTATTTCTTATTTTACAAGACCAATCAGTCTCTCTGTTAGATTATTCGCTAATATGATGGCTGGTCATACTATGCTTAAGGTATTTTCTGGATTTGTAATATCAATGGGAATTGTTGGTGGTTGGCTTCCGCTTGGAGTAATGGTTGCATTTACCGGCCTTGAAATATTAATTGCTTTTTTACAGGCATATGTTTTTACAATTTTAACGTGTATTTATTTAAATGATTCATTGCATATGCATTAGGTTTTATTATAAACATTATTAACTAATTTAATTAAGGAGAGTAAAATGGAAGCAGAAGCAGCAAAATATATAGGTGCTGGAATAGCGTGTTTAGCATTAGCGGGAGCTGGTATTGGTATTGGTCTTATATTCAGTAGTTATCTTCAAGGAGCATTAAGAAATCCAAGCGCAGCACAAGCTCAATTTCCAAATTTATTATTAGGATTTGCTTTGGCTGAAGCTACAGGACTCTTTGGTCTTCTAGTTGCTTTAATACTTTTATTCGTTGTTTAATAAAAAGTATATTTAATGCCTCAACTAGATTTTACAACATTTCTACCTCAGCTTTTTTGGCTCTTTATTAGCCTTTCTATTCTNTACATAATGTTATCTAGAATAGCATTACCGAGAATTTCAGATGTTATCGAAGAAAGAAAAGATACCATTACTGATGATTTGGATGAAGCTAAAGCTCTTTCATTAGAAGCAGAAGGTGTTGTAGAAGACCTAAGAGCAAAATTAGAAGAAGCAAAAGTTCAATCTCAAAAGAATTTAATGTCTGAAAGACAAAAGAATATGGAAAAGATATCCATAAGAAGAAATGAATTTGAGGAAAAGGTTTCTAAAGATATTGCATCATCTGAAAATGATATAAATAAAAGTAAAGAATCTGCTTTAAAGGATATATCGTCAGTTGCTGAAGATATAGCAGAAGAAATGTTAAATAATCTTTTTGTAAAAAAGGTTGAGAAGAGAGATTTAAATAAATTCTCAAAAAATTTAAATTAAGGATGTGTCTTAATGTTTGATGCCACTTTTTTTGTAGCCGTTTCATTCCTTCTTTTTATTGGATTTGTTATTTGGGCTGGCCTTCCAAGTTCAATAATAAGTGCCTTAGATGAAAGGTCTGCAAATATTCAAAAAGAATTAGATGAAGCCAGAATCCTTCATGAACAAGCCCAATCGTTACTAGCAAAAGAAAAAAGAAAGCTAGAGAAGTGTGATGAAGATGTTAAAGAAATCTTGAAGCGCGCAACAGATCAAGCGGCAATTTTGGCTGAAAATTCAAAAAAAACTCTCGAAGAAGAAATCCAAAGAAAACAAAAGCAAGCTGATTTAAAAATTATTCAGGCTCGAGACGAGGCCATTAGAGAAGTAAAATCTAAAGCAACTGATTTATCTGTGATAATTGCTAAAGAGTATTTAAAAGAGAANATTGATGATGAAATTTCTTCAGATTTAATTGATAAAAGTATTGAGGATTTAAAAAGAAACCTCTAATCAACAATCTCTCTAAGCCTTGGAAGTATTTCAACAAAATTACATGGTTTATGTCGACTATCAAGCTGATACCTAAGAATTTCATCCCACCCATCCTTTACAGCGCTTGGTGATCCCGGAAGAGCAAAAATGAATGTTTCCATAAGTATTCCAGCTGTTGCTCTTGATTGAATAGTAGATGTTTTGATTTTATTAAAAGATATATTATGAAATATAACTGAAAAGCCTGGAATAGTTTTTTCAAATATTTCTTCTAGGGCCTCAGGNGTNACATCCGTCTCCGTTAATCCTGTTCCCCCAGATGTTATTATNACGTCAATTTCTTTATCTTTTGACCAATTAATAATNATATTTTTAATTGAATCTTTATTATCTTTTGTTATTTTTCTTTCAAATAATTCGTGGCCAAAACCTAAGATTCTTTCTTCAAGAACATCCCCTGATTTATCATCCGATAACTCTCTTGAGCTAGAAATAGTTAGGATACATATTTTGAGTTTTTGAAATTTTAATTCTTTATTTTCATTCATCTAACTTAACTCCTTAAACTTTTCTTTTAGGCTAAGAATATCATTCCACGTTTCTCTTTTGTACTCTGGTCTTCTTATCAAAAATCCTGGATCAAGAATTGACATACATTCTATAGATTTTTCTTTGAGAGAATAATTTAACCATTTTCCCCTCATTTTCATCATTCTATCATCATTTAATAGATACTTTATTGGGTCTAATCCGACGAAGATTAGTATTTTAGGATCTATAAGTTCAATATGTTTTTTGATTATTGGTAAAAGCACAANCCTCTCTTCATTTGTAAGATCTCTATTACCAGGAATCTTCCATGGAATAATTGGTGCTATATATACAGATGATCTTGTTAGGTTAGCTGCCNACAAAATATTATTAAANAGTTCACCGNTTTTCTCCCTAATTGGGATTCCTGAATTATCTTCATTTGAATCAGGTGTTCCAGAAATAATCATNATACTTGAATGACTATTTCCATCTGAAAAAACTAAATTTTTCGATGACCTCTGGAGATCACAAATACTATTATTTAACAAAAAACTTTTAAGCTCTTCAAGTGTTTTTATTTCATGAAGATTACTTCTTATAGGAATATCATCTGATAATTCTTCAGGCTTTGATATTTCTTTTATTAATCTATCGTCAACTTTTAAACTTTCTTTTTTAAAAGGTTGGTCTCCTAAAGGATCATCAATACCTGCTTCAATTTGCCATTTGAGATCATCTAAAAGTTTGTGCATACTAGGTATCATTTTTTTNATGAATCCCTTATAAGATTCATACAGAAAGTAATTATATTTTGATTATATCAGTTTTATTTGAATATCAAAATATGTTAAAGGTTTAAATATGGAAAAGATACCAATTAATGAAGTCAATGCTAGGCAAGGACAAGTTTTAGATTCATCTTCAAGAGAATCTATGGAATACGACGTTTTGATTGTTGGTGCTGGACCCGCTGGCTTATCTGCAGCAATTCAATTAAAGCAGTTATCCCAAAAAAATGATTTAGATTTATCTGTTTGCGTACTAGAGAAAGCAAGTGAGGTCGGAGCTCATATACTCTCAGGTGCTGTAATAGAGACTGTAGCTCTTGACAAATTGTTGCCGAATTGGAGGGAGATGGATAGCCCAATAAAGACAAAGGTTAAGAAAGATAAATTATCTTATTTTGGAAAAAATTGGTCTTTTCCAATTCCTCAAATTCTTCTTCCTCCTATGATGAAAAATCATGGAAATTATATAGTAAGCTTATCTAATGTTTGTAAGTGGTTAGGTGAGGTTGCTGAGGGCTTAGGAGTTGAGATTTATCCAGGTTTTAGCGCAGCTGAAGTACTTTTCGATGACAATAAAAAAGTAAAAGGTGTAGCTACAGGTGATATGGGTGTTTCAAAAGATGGTTCAGCAAAAGATTCTTGGGAATCTGGAATGGAGTTACATGCAAAATATACACTTTTCTCGGAGGGAACTAGGGGTTCGCTCTCAAAATTTCTTACAAAGAACTTCAAACTTTCTGAAAATAGTGATTATCAGAAATATGCTATTGGTCTTAAAGAGTTATGGGAAATCAACGAAGAAAATTTTGTTGATGGCTTAGTTGAGCACTCAATGGGTTGGCCATTAAGTGATGAAACTAATGGTGGCTCATTCCTTTATCATTTTGATAAAAATCTTGTTTCTATTGGCTATGTTATTCACTTAAATTATACAAACCCATACGTTTCTCCTTTTGATGAGTTTCAGCAATTTAAGACTCATCCATCTGTAAAAAAAGTTCTAAAAGGTGGAAAAAGGATTTCATATGGTGCTAGAGCAATTACTACTGGTGGTTACCAATCTGTTCCTAAGTTATATTTTCCTGGAGGAGCTTTAATTGGTTGTTCCGCAGGTTTTTTAAACTACCCTAAAATCAAAGGTACGCATAATGCTATGGAATCAGGAATACTTGCAGCTGAAGCTATAATTGATAATTATAATTCAAATGATCAAGCAAGCGATCTTAAAAATTATCAAGAAAAGTACGAAAATAGTAGAATCGCAAAAGAGCTTAAGAGAGTAAGAAATGTTAAGCCTTACCAAGCAAGATACGGCGTCTTGTTGGGAACTTTATTTAGCGGCTTAGATATGTGGTTAAGCACTTTTGGTATCACAATGCCTTTTACACTGGCGCACAATAAACCAGACCACAAAACTTTACGAAAGGCATCTGAATGTAATGAAATTGAATATCCGAAAGCAGATGGAGAGTTTTCTTTTGATAAACTTTCTTCAGTTTTTTTATCTAATACTAATCACGAAGAAGATCAGCCTTCGCACTTAACCCTTAAAGATTCTTTAATACCTGTTGCCTATAATTTACCTGAGTATGATGAGCCTGCACAACGATATTGTCCTGCTGGAGTTTATGAGATAATCAAATCCTCAGAGACTGATGAGCCATGTCTGCAAATCAATGCTCAAAATTGTGTTCACTGTAAAACATGCGATATTAAAGATCCCTCACAAAATATTAATTGGGTTGCTCCACAAGGCGGCGAAGGACCTTTATATGGCGGTATGTAAATATCTTTAGTTATTATGGAATTAACCGAGATAGCTAAATCAAAGATCAATCTCTCTTTAAATCTTAGCGGTAAGAAAAACAAAGGCTTTCATGATTTAATTAGTTTTATTTGTTTTGGTAGTTTTTCAGATAAATTAAAATTAAAACCCTCAAAATCTTTTTCATACAAAATAAATTCTTCTATTCAAGATATTGTTCTCAAAGATGATTTGGTATTAAAGGTAATTCATAAAATAAAGAAAATATACAATCTTGAGGAACTTCCTAAAATTGATCTTGTTTTAGAAAAAAATATTCCTTTAGGCTCTGGGTTAGGGGGTGGATCAGCTGATGCAGCAGCTGCAATTCGTTTAATGAATAATTTTCTTGAACTAGGTATGTCGCAAGATCAAATGTGTTCTTTTGGAATGGATTTAGGCACCGATATACCAGCATGTATTATCTCAAAACCTTTGATTGCTTATGGAGCAGGAGAAAAGATTGCAAAAGTAGATTTTATAAAAAAATATCAAATGCTTATTATCTATCCTAATATTGAAATTTCAACTAAAGAAGTTTTTAACCTTGTAAAACCAATTAAAAATAAAAATTTAAATCTAAATAAAATAAAAAAATCAATAGAACTATATAATTTAGATAATAATAACTCTTTTTTCAAAGGTCTAAGCAATGATTTGCAAGGATATGCTATTCAAAATTATCCAGTTCTAAAAAATGTTATTAATGTTTTGAATTTGAATAAATCATTTTTTTCAAGAATGACTGGCTCTGGATCAGCATGTTTTGGTTTTTTTGAAGATAAATTTATAGATTATGCGATGGAAAATATCGATAAATCATATCCTCATTGGGTAGTTGAAAAAACTATACTTAATGATCTCTAATTAAAGAGAAATCTACTAAATTAACTAATCCTTTTTTTATTGGAGATTCATTAAAGATAGATAAATCTTTTTTTGCATCATCCCCATATTTATTCGCAAGATCTATAGTTTTTTCAATAGATTTATGTTTTTCAATTAAATTATTTGCAATGATTAAATCTTTTTCATTTCTTACTTTTTTTTGAAAAATCTCTTTCCATATATATTTTTCATTCTCGTCCGCTTTCTCAAAAGCAATAATAATAGGAAGCGTTATTTTACCATCATAAAAGTCATCACCTATATTTTTTCCGAGGTTATCTGAACTACCTGAGTAATCTAAGGCATCATCAATTAATTGAAATGAAGTTCCTAGGTTTCTTCCAAAAGAAAAAAGAGATTTATTAATTTCACTTGGTGAGTTAGAGATAATACCCCCAACTTCGCAGGCACTTGAGAAAAGTGCTGCTGTTTTAGATTCTATGATCTTTATGTAATCACTTTTTTTAATATTAATATTATTTGTTGCAACTAATTGAAGAACTTCACCTTCAGCAATTATTGCAGCAGCATTTGATAATGTTTCTAAGCACTGTAATGAGCCTGTTTTAACCATTAATTGAAATGCCTTACCTAATAAATAGTCACCAACAAGAATGCTAGACTTATTATCCCATAAGATATGTGAGGTTTCTTTTCCTCGCCTAAAATAACTTTCATCCACAACATCATCATGAAGAAGTGTTGCTGTATGTAAAAGCTCAACTGCCGCCGCAAGAGCAATATGGTGATTGTTTTCTGTATTTAACATTTTTGCACATGCAATAGTTAATATTGGTCTTAGTCTTTTACCTCCTAGGCTAATAATATGATTAGATAGCTCAGGTATTCTATCAACTTCGCTTGTAATTTGATTTTTAATAAGCTTATCAGTTTTAATAAAATCTTCTTTTATTAATTCAACTAATTCTTTTATGGGCAGATCTGCTTTACTTATTTTTTTCATAATGCTTACCTTAATCAAATCTTGATAAAATTATGTATCATAGATTTCTTAGGTAGTCTGTAAACAAAGTTATTTTGAAATATATATTTCTTTATTATTGGTGGTTTATGAGTAATGAAAAAACATTAGATGGTTTCTTAGGGGATAAGCTTAAAATTTTTCAACTAAAAAATGGATATCGAGCAGGTCATGATGCTGTAATTTTGGCATCTTCAATAAAAGCAAAAAAAGGCGATAATTGCTTAGAATTAGGGCTTGGTTCTGGAGTTGTATCCATATGCCTCGCTCACCGTGTAGCAGGAATAAAAATTCTTGGGTTTGAAAATAATCCATCAATGTTAGAAATATCTCATGAAAATATCGAAATTAATGATTTTCAAAAGATCATTAAGGTATTAAATATTGATATAGAAGGAAAGTTGAATAAGGTTGATAAGTTAAAAAGTCAGACATTTGATCATGTTTATGCAAATCCTCCTTATTTTACAAAAAGTACATCAAGTATCCCTGAAAATGATAACAAGAAAGCTGCAAATATTGGAAACAATAAAACATTAGAGATCTGGATAAGAAAATCTCTTACTTTTTCAAAATCTGGTGGAACAATAACTTTTATTAATCATATTAACAATTTGCCTGAGCTTCTTTATTTATTTTCAAAAAAAATGGGTGGAGTTGAAGTAACTCCTATTTACCCTAAAAGAAATACCCCGGCATCAAGAGTGATAGTAACTGGAGTAAGAGACTCAAAAAAAGCTATGAAATTTAATGAAGGTTTGATTTTAAATAACAGTAACGGAAAGCCAACTCGAAGGGTTGAAAATATCTTAAGAAAAGGGGTTTCTTTATTAGGTTAGTGCATTAAAGCTATTTTTTAAGATAAAACTATTATAAAAAAAGAATTCTTAATTATATTAAATATTTAGGAATTGGAGGTTACTTTGACAGCATCTAGTATGGAAGAATTAGTTTCACTTTGCAAAAGAAGAGGCTTTATATTTCAAACTAACGAACTATATGGTGGTCTTCAGGGATTATACGATTATGGGCCTTTAGGTGTTGAGTTAAAAAATAACCTTAAAGAGGCTTGGTGGAGTTCAATGGTATATGAGAGAGATGATGTAGAAGGTTTAGACTCTTCAATTTTAACTCACCCAAATGTTTTGAAATATTCCGGGCATGAAGAAACATTCACCGATCCACTTGTTGACTGTAAGGATTGTAAATCAAGGTGGAGGTCAGATCATATAGAGGATGGTAAATGCCCCTCATGCGGATCTTCTGAGTTAACTGAGCCAAGGCCTTTTAATTTAATGTTTAAAACAAATGTTGGACCAATAGATGATGGTTCAAGTTACGCCTACTTAAGACCTGAAACGGCTCAACAGATCTTTACAAATTTTAAAAACGTTGTTGATTCTACATCTAGAGCCTTACCATTTGGAATTGCGCAAATTGGAAAAGCTTTTAGAAATGAAATAACTCCAAGAAACTTTATTTTTCGGGTAAGAGAGTTTGAGCAAATGGAGCTTGAGTTTTTCGTTGAGCCGGGTAGCGATGAAGAATGGCATGACAAATGGATTGAAAGTAGAATTGATTGGTGGGTTGACCAGGGTGTTACCAAAGAAAATTTAGAAATAATAAATGTACCTCAAAAAGACCTTTCGCATTATTCAAAAAAAACAGTTGATATAATGTATAGATTTCCTCATGGAGTTGAGGAATTGGAGGGTATAGCTAATAGAACTGATTTTGATATCGGGTCTCATACTCGACATCAAAAAGAATATGATATCCGAGCCAATGTTAAAGAGAATAATGACTCTGTAACGAAACTTGCAATTCAAAATAAAATTACTAATAAATGGTTAATACCTTATGTAATAGAGCCATCTGCTGGAGTTGATAGAGGTGTTCTTGCCGTTCTCAATGAAGCATTTAAGATTGAAAAATTAGAAGATGGAAAAGAAAGAACTGTATTAGCCTTAAGGCCTCATTTGTCACCTATCAAAGCTGCAATTATTCCATTAAAAAGAAATAATGAGGAGCTCGTAACTAAAGCGTTAAATTTAAAGAAGTCTTTACAGAGTCTTAGGTTAGGAAGGGTACTTTTGGATAATTCTGGTAATATTGGAAAAAGCTATAGACGTCATGACGAAATAGGTACGCCAATGTGTATTACAATTGATTTTCAAACACTCGAAGATGATAGTGTTACGATAAGAGATAGGGACTCTATGGAGCAAATTAGATTAAATATTTCAGAGGTATCGAGTTATTTTCAAAATAATCTTTTATAAGAGTATGGTGAAATGAATAAATGGATCTATAGCTTTGATAGTGATATAAAACATTTAGATAATCCAGCCAAGTTGATAGGTAATAAAGGTAATAGTTTGAGCCTAATGACATCTTTAGGCCTACCTGTTCCTGAAGGATTTACTATTACAACAGAATTAAATCATCACTACGAGAAAAACAATACTTTTCCAGAAGGCTTTAAAGAAGAGCTCAGTGAAAATATAAAAGTAGTTGAAAAATCAAGTAAATCTAATTTTGGTTCATCTAAAAACCCACTTTTATTTTCTGTTAGATCTGGCTCTGAGAGATCTATGCCAGGAATGCTAGATACTGTTTTAAATATTGGTTTTAATAGAGATGTATTAGAATTTTTTGAAAAAAAAGATCTAAGTTTATTTGCTTGGGATACTTGGAGACGTTTTCTTCACATGTTCTCACATGTAGTTTATAGAATTGAGCACTTTTATTTTGATGAGATTTTAGATAGCTATCTATTGGGAGCAGGTCTTCAGTTTGAAAAAGATCTTGGGGTGAATGATATTAAAGAAATTTGTGATCAATATCTCAATTTAATTGAAGAAAAGACTGGCTCACCTTTTCCCGAGAGTGCTGACGACCAATTGTGGCTTGCAATTAAAGCAGTAATGAAGTCTTGGTTCAATGAAAGGGCTATTGATTTTAGAAAAATTAATAATATTCCAGAAAGTATTGGTACAGCAATAAATATTCAAAGGATGGTTTTTGGTAATCTTGATGAGGATAGCTCTACAGGAGTAGTTTTTTCTAGAAATCCAGAGAATGGAAAAAGAAAACTAAAAGGAGAGTATATTATTAGATCTCAGGGAGAAGATATTGTATCAGGATTTAAAACACCATGGGTTATAAGTACCTCAGATAAAAAAAATTCACCTTCAACGCTTTATTCATTGGAAGAACTACTTCCTGGTGTTTACAATGATATAAAAAAATTTACTGGAAAATTAGAAAACTATTTTTCTTGTATTCAAGATGTAGAATTTACAGTTGAATCAGGAAAGCTATGGATACTTCAATCAAGAAAAGCAACTGTGAATATAAATGCTGCCGTAAAAATAGCAATCGATATGGAAAAGGAAGGATTAATATCAAGAGAGGATGCAATTTTATCTTTGCAAGTAGATAAAATAAAAAAACTCTTAACCCCTGTAATAGACCCAAATTTCGACAATGAAATTATAACTAAAGGCTTACCTGCATCATCAGGTGTTGTAACAGGAAAAGTTGTTTTTGACTCTAAAAAGTTAAAAAATTACAGTAATAAAAAACATAATACAATTCTCGTATTAAAGGAAACAAGCCCAAACGATGTTAATGCGATGAATCAATCTACAGGTGTTTTAACATGTCAGGGAGGTATGACGAGTCATGCCGCTGTTGTAGCGCGTGGATTAAATAAAACATGTGTAACTGGGGCAAGGGATATAAAGATTGATTTAGATAACAAAAGATTTCATTGCGGCGAACTATTCATTTTTGAGGGGGATATTATCACTATTAACGGTGGTAATGGAGAAGTTTTGGTTGGAGATGCCCCTACAAAAATACCAAGCCTTCCTGAAACATTATTACAAATAATAAAATGGTCTAAGGTCATCAATAAAAGTGAAGATGAAGATATAGTAGCTTTTCTTAAAGAGACTCAAAAAATTATAAAAAATAAATAGTAAGAAATTAATCTTTGCTTAATGGCCCTGAGTTTTTAAGATTATCCCTTGCTTTAATAGGATCATTTGCGACAACTTTTTCTAAATCTTCAAGTTCTTTGGGTACATACCAGTGAATATCATTGCTATGATAAGACGCCCATACTGTTTCTGCTATTTCATCAGATGAAATTAATCTCCACATTCCTGATTCTGGAAGGTGATCCCTTATTTCTTTGCTTATCATTGGTGTATCGATTACACCAGGAAGAATATCTGATACTCTTGTATCAAACCTTGAAAACTCTGCTGATAAAGATTCAGTAAGTCCTTTTATCGCATGTTTTGTTGCTGAATAAGTTGCAATCATCTCCATACCCATAATACCAGAGGAAGAGGAGGTTGAAATACATAATGAATTTTCTGTATTTTTTAGTAAGGATGCCGCCGAATAAATACCATTAATAACTCCAATAACATTGATATTTATTATCTTGATATGATTCTCATAAGGTATTTCATCAAAAAATCCACCTTCTGTAATTCCCGCGTTATTAAATAGAATATCTAATGTATCATTTGTATTTTTTGAGAAATTACTTAAGCACTCCTCAAATTGACTTTTTTTAGTTACGTCTAATTGTTCGTAGACAATATCTTCATTACCTAGTTCACTTTTCAATTCATCTAGACTACTTTCATTAATATCGTAACAGCCTACAAACCAACCATTTTTCTTAAAGAGTCTTGCTGTAGAACTACCCATTCCTCCTGCAGCACCAGTTATAAAAATAGATTTTTTTTTATTCATATTTAGCACCTTTACTCAAAATCTAATCCTATATCCAAGGCAGGTGAAGAATGGGTAATCCAACCTGAGGATATTAAATCAATACCAGTCTTTGCAATTTCTGATATATTTTTTTTATTAATTTTTCCTGAAGCTTCAAGAATAATATTGTTTTTGTTTAAACTAACAGCCTTTTTTAAGTCGTTTAAGCTAAAATTATCTAAAAGTATTGCATCTGCATCTGTTGTTATAGCTTCTTTGAATTGTATAATATTATCAACTTCAATCTCAACCTTAACCATATGACCGGAATTTTTCTTTGCTTTTAAAACTGATTCTTTGATAGATCCAGATGCAGCAATATGATTATCTTTAATCAGTATACCATCATAAAGACCAAATCTGTGATTAACTCCTCCACCATCCTTAACGGCATTTTTCTCTAAAACTCTCAAATTAGGAGTGGTTTTTCTTGTGGAGACAATTTTTACCTTTGTTTCACTAACTAACTCTACCATTTGGTTTGTTGATGTCGCTATACCTGATAGGTGACTTAGAAAATTCAATGCCGTTCTTTCCCCAGATAGAATTGAGCGAGTTTTCCCTTTTATTTTTGCAATCTTTTCACCTTTTTTTATCCTATCACCATCTTTTAGGTAAGGAGAGAATTCAAGACCTTTATCCATAATTTCAAAAGTAAGACCAGCTAAAGATAAACCAGATAAAGTCCCATCTTCTCTTGCGCTCATATAAAAGATATCATCAGATCCAACATTAATAATTGAATTACTTGTTATATCCCCATTTTGTCCAAGATCTTCATAAAGAGCATTTTTTATAATTCTTTCAAGAGAAAATTTTGTAAGAGTATTTTGAATCATAAATCAATCATTTTATTAACTGCCTGTTTCGCTTTTATAGCTATTTCAGGATCAATTATTATTTCGTGCTGTTTATTCCATAGAGATTCAAGAATATTTTCTAAATTTATTGTCTTCATGTGAGGGCATAAATTACATGGCCTTACAAAATTTACATTTGGATTTTCTACTGAAATATTATCACTCATAGAGCATTCAGTTACCATCAATACTTTCTTTGGTTGATTGATTTTAACCCAGTTTATCATTGCAGATGTTGACCCTGAAAAATCAGACTCTGCCAAGACATCTGGTGAACATTCCGGGTGAGCAATAACCTTTACACCAGGTTCATTCTCTCTAAATTCAATTATTTCCTCTGGTGTAAATTCTTCATGCACCTCGCAACGTCCTTTCCACATAATAATCTTTTTCTTTGTTTCTTTTGCTACATTCATAGCAAGAAACTCATCTGGTAAAAAAATTACTTCTTCAGAATCTAATGAATTAACTATCTCCAAAGCATTCGAGGATGTACAACAAATATCTGATTCTGCTTTTACCTCTGCAGAAGTATTTACATAGGTCACAACTGGTATATTTGGATTTTCATTTTTTATTTTTTTAACATCTTCGCCTGTTATAGACTCTGCTAAAGAGCAGCCAGCCTCCATACTTGGAATCAAAACAGTTTTATCCATATTTAGAAGCTTTGATGTCTCTGCCATAAAATGCACTCCGCACTGAAGAATTATTTCTGCATCAACATTTCCAGCTTCTTTTGCAAGCTGAAGAGAGTCGCCTCGAATATCGCTTACACAATGAAAGATTTCAGGGGTTTGATAATTGTGAGCTAGAATAACAGCATTCATATCTTTTTTAAGTGTATTTATTGCTTGAATGTAGGGAGCAAAAACAGACCATTCAATCTCAGGAATAACTCTAGAGACTTTTTTATAATCTTCTTTTGTTTTATCAAACATTTCTTTTGACCAAGAAATATTCATTTCTTTTAATATTTCCGGGCCAGATAAATATTGTTTATTATTTATTGTTTGTTTCTTCATTCTATCTTTCATAAAAGTATTATTTAGTTTGAGAGAAAGCTTGGAAATATAAATATTGCATTCTTATCTCTGTTTTTAGTTGTGATTTTGATTTTCTCTCTTTCGGGATTAATAATTTTTTCTATTTTGACTAAAGCCAAACCATAGTCTTCTATTTTTTTTATCACCGTTCCAATTGTTTGATCATTATAGACCAGTTCTTCAT
Source organism: Rhodobiaceae bacterium (assembly GCA_002704345.1). Classification (GTDB taxonomy): domain Bacteria; phylum Pseudomonadota; class Alphaproteobacteria; order MED-G09; family MED-G09; genus MED-G09. The sequence goes on from PAGD01000002.1 coordinate 45,181, forward strand.
TAATAGTAAAGTTATCCTTGCTTTTGAAGCCTATTATTCTTTTTTTTACCTTTCCCTTTCTATACATTCTAGAGGTAACTTCTTGTCCTATAAAACAACCTTTTTTAAAATCTATTCCTTTTAAATGATCAAGATTTGCTTCCATGGGGAATAATTCACCTGACTTTATTTCACTTCCTACCTCTGCAACCCCAAGTTTAATTTTTTGTTTTTCATAATCATCTTCATTAATATTGGAAAACTCATCTTTGGAATTAAGAATCTCCCTAGTGCCTATTTCATTTATTCTTGGATCAATATTATCAAGATTTTCTTTTTTATTATTCAAATCAACAATAACAGATAAATCGTCTCTTTTATCTAATTTAACTTCAGATCTCAATCTGTATATATTTAATAACTTTATCAAGCCATCAATACTTGACTCAGCTGTATCAATTAAAAAATTATTATTCATTTTTGAAATAATAAAATCATAAAGTAATTTACCTTGCGGGGTTAAAATTGATCCGTATGATGATTTTTCTTCTATACTTTTGATGTCACATGTAACTATTCCTTGAAGGAATTGTTCGGAATCCTTTCCGCTAACTGACAATATTGAGCGGTTCGATAGTTTGATTAAATTTTTTTTCATAATAATAATTATCTTTTATAATTAGAGTTATCAATTATAGTAAATTAAGGTAAAAGAAACAATGTCGTTTGATACAATCTATAAAGGGTCAAATATAGTGACCCATAATAATACTTATATATCTGATATTGCTGTAAAAGATGGTAAAATAATGACTGTAGGCGATCTTTCTAAAGAAAGTGCAAGCCAAATAATTGATATAACTGGTTACCATCTTTTGCCAGGTGTTATTGACACTCAGGTCCACTTTAGAGAGCCTGGTTTAGAGTATAAAGAAGACTTAAATTCTGGGACCAAGGCTGCTGTTTTAGGGGGAATTACTGGTGTATTTGAAATGCCTAATACCAATCCTGCTACAACAAACGAAGAAGCTTTGAGGGAGAAATTGAGGCTAGCCGAGGGAAGGCTGTTTTGTGACTATGCTTTTTATGCAGGCGGGACTGAAGATAATTATCTAGAGTTACCTAAATTAGAAAAAATTCCTGGCTGTTGTGGTGTAAAAGTATTTATGGGTTTAAGTGTTGGTTCTTTATTAGTCACAGATCATGATGATTTAAATAATATTGTATCGAGTATTAATAATAGAGCCTCTTTCCATTGTGAGGATCAGGACCTACTAGAAAAAAGGATAGATTTTCAAGTACAGGGAGATATAAATTCTCATGAAGTTTGGAGAAATGATGAGCAGTGTTTTAAAGCTACTCAAAGGATAGTTAATATTGCTAGAATGAATAAAAAAAATATTCATATTCTCCATGTTTCTACAAAACAAGAAATTGAATTTTTATCAAAAAATAAAGATATTGCTTCAGTTGAAATTACTCCCCAGCATTTAACTTTAAATGCTCCGGATTGTTATAATAAATTAGGTAGTTATGCTCAAATGAACCCACCGATTAGGAATCTAAGCCATCAAAAAAAACTTTGGGAAGGAATCAATAATGGAACTGCTGATATTATTGGGTCTGATCATGCACCACACACTAGGGAGGAAAAAGATACAGAATATCCTAATTCACCTTCTGGAATGCCTGGGGTTCAAACACTTGTCCCAGTAATGTTAAACCATGTAAATAATGGAAAATTATCACTGGAGAGATTTGTGGAGCTTACCAGTTATAATCCATCCGAATTATTTAAAATAAAAGAAAAAGGTAAAATAGAAGTTGGATTTGATGCAGACTTTACTATCGTGGATATGAATAAAGAAAGAGTTATTACCAATGATTGGATCGTTAGCAAATGTGGTTGGACACCCTATGACGGAATGAGCATTAAGGGTTGGCCTATAATGACTGTTATAAGAGGTAATACTGTTATGCAAAACGATGAAATCTCAGACCCACTTGGCAAACCAATAAACTTTATTAGATAAAAAAGGAGTATTATGACTGATTTATTTCGAGCATTAAAGATTGAAAAAGAAAATGATAAGCAAACAGTTAATTTAGTGGAAATTTCTGAGAATGAGTTAATGGAGGGAAATGTTGTAGTAGATGTAACTCACTCAACTTTAAATTATAAGGATGGTCTAGCAATGACAGGATCATCTCCTATTGTAAGAAGTTTTCCAATGATACCTGGTATAGATTTTAGCGGAAATGTAAGATCATCTGAAGATCCTAATTTTTCTCATGGCGATAGGGTTGTTTTAAATGGATTTGGATTATCAGAAAGCCATTTTGGTGGTTATTCTGAAAGGGCAAGAGTCAACTCAGAGCATTTAATTAAACTTCCTGAGAATATCTCTAACAGACAAGCTATGGAAATTGGAACGGCAGGTTATACAGCTATGTTATGTGTTTTAGGTCTTGAGGATTCTAATATTAAACCAGGAGATGGAGATATTCTTGTGACAGGTGCGTCTGGAGGTGTAGGCTCGGTTGCTATTTCGTTACTATCAACTTTGGGTTATTCAGTTATAGCTTCAACAGGTCGTTTATCGGAAGCAGAATATTTGAAGGAATTAGGAGCTAATTCAGTGATAGATAGAGGTGAATTATCTGAAGCATCAAGACCTCTTGGAAAAGAGAGGTGGATAGGAGCAATTGACTCAGTTGGAAGTCAAACTCTTGTAAATGTTTTAGCTCAGACTAAATATGGTGGAGCGGTTTCAGCTTGTGGGCTTGCTCAAGGAATGGATTTACCTGCTACTGTATTACCTTTTATATTGAGAGGAGTTTCATTAGTTGGAATTGACTCAGTTATGGCGCCAATGGATAAACGACTAAAAGCTTGGCAGAGGTTAAGTAAAGATCTTGATATGGAAAAACTGGGTAAAATGGTTATCGAAACTACACTTGATGAAATTATAAATTTTGGTCAATCTATCATTGATGGTCAAGTAAGGGGCAGGGTTGTAGTTAATATTAGTGAATAATTAAGACCTTATTTCTTTCAATCTTTCTGAAATTAAGAATGCTAAGTCTAATGATTGATTTGCATTCAGTCTTGGGTCACAGTGTGTATGGTATCGGTCTGATAAATCCTCTTCAGAAATTTTTTGAGTTCCACCAGTACATTCTGTTACATTTTGACCAGTCATTTCGATATGTATACCACCGGCATAAGTACCCTCAGAATTATGAATATCAATAAAATCTTTTACTTCATTAATTATCTTTTCTAACGGTCTTGTTTTGTAACCATTTGAAGAAGTAATTGTATTTCCATGCATTGGATCACAAGACCATACAACATTCCTACCTTCGGATTTAACTAATTTGATAAGATTTGGAAGATGTTCTTCAACATTATTTTCTCCAAATCTTGTTATTAAGGTTAGCCTACCTTCTTCATTATCTGGATTAATAATATCTATTAATTTAATTAATTCTTCAGCGCTTAATGAGGGACCGCATTTTAGGCCAATAGGATTCTTTACTCCTCTAACAAATTCAATATGCGCTCCATCTAGTTGTCGAGTTCTATCTCCAATCCAAAGCATGTGGGCTGAAGTATCGTACCATTCATCTGAAGTTGAATCTAATCTAGTTAAGGACTCTTCATAACCTAATAATAATGACTCATGGCTAGTATAAAAATCTACAGACCTTAATTTAGCTGTAGTTGTTGAGTTAATTCCTACGGCATTCATAAAATCAAGTGATTCAGAAATTCTTTCAGCAAGCGCTTCGTATTGCGCACCTTGCTTGCTTTCTTTTACAAAATCTAAATTCCATTGGTGAACATGATCAAGATTGGCATAACCGCCTTGAGCAAATGCTCTTAGAAGATTTAAAGTTGAGGCAGCTTGCCTATATGCCATTATTTGACGTTCAGGATCAGGATTTCTTACAGCCGCATCAAATTCTATATTATTTATAATATCACCACGGTAGCTTGGTAGTTCTATATCGCCTTTTTTTTCAATTGATGAAGATCTCGGTTTAGCAAATTGTCCGGCCATTCTTCCGACCTTAACAACAGGTCTTCCGGCTCCAAAAGTCAATACAATAGCCATTTGAAGAATTACTCGAAAAGTATCACGTATATTGTCTGGAAGATGTTCGGCAAAACTTTCAGCACAATCTCCTCCTTGAAGAAGAAAAGCCTCTCCACGGCAAACTCTTGCAAGATCCTCTTTTAGATTTCTTGCTTCACCTGCAAACACCAAAGGTGGATATGAAGACAATCGAGTTTCGACTTCGTTTACAAGTTCTTGATCATCATAATCAGGAACTTGAACAATAGGTTTTGTTCTCCAGCTATCTTTTGTCCAATTTTGAGTCACTTCAATCTCCATAATCTAGGAAAATCTATATAAATCATAAATGTATACATTAATAGTTTTTTATGAATTATTTATTATATTGATAAAAGCGAGAAAAAATAATGAAACCTCTTAAAGGTAAGAGAGTATTAGATCTCACTAATGTTTTGGCAGGACCTTTTTGCACTTATCAGTTAGCTAACCTAGGGGCAGAGGTACTTAAAGTCGAGACACCTGTTAAGGGAGATCTTGCTCGAAACCTTGGTGCTGATCCTGATTTAAATTCTAAAGGAATGGGGATTAGTTTTTTAGCACAGAATTCAGGAAAAAAGTCTATTACACTTAATCTTAAATCTACAAAAGGTAAGATCCTTTTTAGGAAGCTTGTTAACGAATATGATGCTGTGGTTGAGAATTTTCGTCCAGGTGTTATGGATCGTTTAGGTTTAAGTTATGATTCATTGAAGAAAGATAATATCAATCTTATCTATTGTGCAATTACAGGATTTGGACAGGATGGACCTCTTTCCCAAAACCCCGCATATGATCAAATTATTCAAGGCCTATCTGGTGTAATGACAATTACTGGAGATGCTAGAAATAATCCCTACCGTGTAGGTTATCCTATTTCTGATACAATTGGAGGGCTAACAGCAGCCATGGCAATATCAGCAGCTCTTAATAACCCAAAAGGAGGAAGTTTTATTGATGTTTCAATGTTAGAAGCAACTTTAGTTACTATGGGTTGGGTTATATCAAATTATCTTATGGGTGGAGTTATTCCCAAGGCACAAGGTAATGAGAATTTTACTAGTTCACCATCAGGTTCTTTTCAAGCAAAGGACGGACTTTTAAATATAGCAGCAAATAAAGATGAACAATGGGAGTTACTGGCAAATCACCTTGGCAGAAGAGATTTAATTGAAAATCCTGATTTTTCAAATAGAGAGGTACGTAAAAAAAATCGTCTTAGGTTAAAAGCTGAACTTGAAACTATTTTAACTACAAAACTTGTCAAGGAATGGGTTGATGAGTTAAATGAAATAAGCGTTCCTGCTGGTCCAGTATTAAGCATACCCGAAATCCTAAGGCACTCACAAATAACTGAAAGAGGATTACTAGAAACTTTGAAAAATATCCCTGGGTTAGAAAAAAATATTGATATTTTAAAAACAGCAGTTTTATTTGATGGGGGTCGTGATCAGGTTGATAGCAATCCACCTTTGTTAGGCGAGGATAATATATCAGTATATTCTAACTTAGGACTTAATTATGAGGAAATTAAAGAATTAAAAAAGGAGGGGGTAATATGAGCGATATATCTGATTGGTGGAGTACAGAAATTATTGAAATGGAACCAGGTTCTATTTCCTTAAGAGGAATTCCAATTAAAAATCTAATAGGTAAAAAAAATTTTTCTGAAATGATATGGTTTATGACCACAGGTAAAGAGATTAATAAAAAAAAATTACACCTATTTGAGGCCGCTTTAGTTGCGGCTGTCGACCATGGACCTCAAGCGCCATCAATAGCGGCCGCAAGGATGTCAGCGACATGCGGTGTTAGTATAAATAATTCTTTAGCAACAGGTATTAATATGCTTGGAGATATTCATGGAGGAGCTGGGCAACAAGCTCTTGAGTTATATTTTCAAATAGAGAATCAAGGAATTGAGAATATTAGAAATATTCTGTTAGAAAATAAGAGTCTTAATAATGGTTTTGTACCGGGTTTTGGACATAGATTTCATAAGACAGGTGATCCAAGGACACCTAGGCTTTTAGATTTAGTTGATAATGCGGTAAAGGATGGTGAGATTAGTGGAAAATTTGTTAAAATAGGGCGTCAAATTGAAAAAGATCTCAGTAATAAAAAAGTTATTCCTATGAATATAGATGGTGCAACAGCGGTTATATATGCTGAATTAGGGTGTCCACCTCCACTTGCTCGCGGATTATTTTGTTTGTCTCGTTCAGTTGGAATACTAGCCCATACCTGGGAGCAGATGCAGAAAAATGAGAGAATTAAAGGTCCTACACCGCCGAATTATAAATGGAGCTATAAAGGTAAATAATTAATTAATAAAAAAGGCTCTCAGTAGTCTTTTGGTTAATGAGAGCCTAAATGTTTATATTTTATTTAAAAGCAGATTCTAATTCTTCTTTATATTTTTTAAATTCTAATCTTGCTATTGTTCTATTGTGAACTTCATCCGGTCCATCAACAAGCCTTAGAACTCTTGCTGATGCATAAGTCTTACCAAGACCAAAATCGGTTGTAACTCCACCTCCACCATGAGCTTGAATAGCATCATCAACGATACTGCAGAGCATTTTTGGAGCCAATACTTTAATCATGGCAATTTCTGCACGAGCTACTTTATTTCCTACAGTATCCATCATATACGCTGCTTTCATTGTTAATAACCTCGAGCTTTCAATTTCAATTCTAGCTGTAGCTATTCTTTCTTCCCAAACTGAATGTTCGGCAATTTTTTTACCAAAAGTTTCTCTTGTTAATAATCTTTTTGCCATTTTCTCAAGAGTTCTCTCAGCTACTCCAATTGCGCGCATACAGTGATGAATTCTTCCAGGTCCAAGCCGACCTTGACTAATTTCAAAGCCACGACCCTCACCAAGAAATAGGTTTTCTTTTGGAACTCGAACATTTTCTAAGAGAACTTCAGAGTGACCATGTGGAGCATCATCAAAACCAAAGACAGGTAAGTGACGTTTTACTGTAATTCCAGGTGTCTCCATCGGCACTAGAATCTGACTTTGCTGTTGATGTCTAGGTGCTTCTGGATTAGTTTTTCCCATTAAGATTGCGATTTTGCACCTAGGATCCATAACACCAGATGACCACCACTTCCTTCCATTAATAACATATTCATCACCATCTTTTTCAATTGTTGTTGAAATATTTGTGGCGTCTGAAGAGGCAACATCAGGCTCAGTCATCAAATATGCAGAACGCATTTCCCCTACAAGAAGAGGTTTTAACCATTTCTCTTTCTGCTCTTCATTACCATATTTATCAATTACTTCCATATTGCCAGTATCTGGAGCAGAGCAATTAAAAACTTCACCAGCAAAACCAACCCTACCAAAAATCTCACATAGTGGAGCATACTCAACATTTGTTAATCCTGCGCCTCTATCAGATTCGGGAAGAAATAAATTCCACAAACCTTCGGCTCTTGCTTTTTCCTTTAAGTCTTCAAGTATTTGAGGAATTTGCCATCTATTATCACCAAAAGCAGCCATCTGCTCTTCATAGACTTTTTCATTTGGATAGACATAATCATCCATAAATCTTTCAACACGAGCGATTAGTTCTTTAGTTTTGTCATTATGATCAAAATTCATTTTTTTTCCTTTTTAAGTAATTTTGTTAGCTATAATTAGTTAACTTTGATGAAGCTTAAAATCAATATTAATATTATACTCTTTTTAATACAAAATAAGATTTTAGTAAATCTGATGATTTTTTTTCATTGAAGCCGCCATACACATCTGGTTTATGATTACATGTATTCGAATTAAAAAATCTTATACCATTTTCAACTGCCCCTCCTTTAGGATCAAAAGCTCCAAAATAAAGAGTTTTTATTCTTGCAAAAGATATTGCCGAAGCACACATTGCGCAAGGTTCTAGTGTTGAAAATAATGAGCAGTTGGTAAGTCTTTCACTTTGTATTTTTTTAGAAGCTTCACGAATACATAAAATTTCTGCGTGAGCAGTCGGGTCTGATAATTCAATAATTCGATTACCATTTGATGCTATAATATTATTTGTTTCATCAATAATGACAGAACCAACAGGCACCTCATTTCTATTTTTTGCTTTTACTGCTTCAGTAAATGCAATTTTCATGAAATGATTTGTTTTTTCAATACTACTTTTCAATTTCATTCCTTTAATTATTATCTAATAAAATAGTATAAGGTTAATTATGACAAATGAATCCAAAAAAGAATTTCAAAGAGTTGCTAAATTCATAGCAAACAGCGGGTTATCAAGCAGAAGAGATGCCGAAAGAATGATATCTGAGGGAAGGGTTCAGGTTGATGGAAAAACTATTAATTCACCAGCGATAAATATCAATAATAATTCAAATATAAAAGTCGATGGAATAGAAATTTCTAAACAAAAAAACCTTCGTGTTTGGCTTTTTTACAAACCTATTGGATCTTTGGTGACAAATAATGACCCAGAAAATAGAAAAACTATTTTTCAAATTCTTCCAAAGTCTATGAAAAAAACAATCGCAATTGGCAGACTAGATATGAATAGTGAAGGACTAATTTTATTAACTAATAATGGAGGTTTTTCTAGATATATGGAATTACCTAAAAATGATTTTGAACGAGAGTATAAAGTTAGGGTTCATGGAAAAATAAACTCAAAAAGATTAAATATTATTGAAAAAGGTTCTAAAATTGATGATGTATATTATATGCCAATAAAAGTTTCTATTGGGAAAGCAACTGGAACAAACTCATGGCTTACAATGAGACTGAAGGAAGGTAAGAATAGAGAAATTAGAAAAGTCTGCAAATTTGTTGGTCTTGAGGTCAATAGATTAATTAGAACTTCATATGGTCCATTTGATTTAGCAGATTTAAAAAAAGAAGAAATTAGAGAAGTTCCAAGTGTTTTTTTAAAAAATAATTTTAAGAAACATTTTTATTTATAATTTATTTAAGGATTAATTTAATGAAAATTATTGGTGGAGAATTCTCGGGAAGAGTTATTCATTCCCCAAAAGGAAAAAACACAAGGCCAACAAGTTCAAGAGTTAAAGAGTCGCTTTTTAATTTTCTTATTCATGGTTTTGGAATTGATTTTGAAGGAATGGATATTCTTGATATCTTTGCCGGATCAGGATCGCTTGGAATTGAAGCTTTGTCTAGAGGTGCAAGATTTTGTAATTTTATTGATATTGAGAGTCAATCTATTTTAGCAATCAAAAATAATATTAAGTCATTGGGCTTAGAGATAAAATCCAATGTTAGGAGATCTGATGTAGTTAAAGTTGATAGGCATGTAATGAAGGATCAAAGACCGGTAGACTTAGTTTTTTCTGATCCACCATACAAAGACTCATTTAAAACAAAAATTGCAATCGAAGATTTTTCAAAAAAGGGATGGATAAGTGAAAAAGCAATTATAATTGCAGAGTCCTCTTCGCGCGATGAAATTGATAATATTTTAGGTTTTGAGATTTCAAAGAAAAAAATTGTTGGCGATACACAGTTATGTGTTTATGTTTCTAAAAAAGTTGATGCTTAAGAATTTCTGAATATTATAATAATAAAAAAATAGGAGTTATCTATGAAAGGTTTAATGCAGGATTGGCCACTACTGGTTCATACGTTTATTGATCATGCAAGTCTTCATCACAGTGAAAGGGAAATTGTTACTAGAAAAGTTGAAGGAGATATTCATAGAACAAATTATCTTGAAATTCACTCAAGAGCTCGTAAGTTTTCCAAAGCATTAATAAAGTTAGGTGTTAAAAAATCTGATGTTATTGGGACATTAGCATGGAATACCCATAGGCATTTAGAAACTTGGTATGGAATTACAGGTGTGGGAGCTATTTACCATACTCTTAATCCAAGACTTTTTCTTGAACAGCTCGAGTACATCATCAATCATGCCGATAATAAATATATTATTGCCGACATAACTTTTGTAAAAATTCTAGAAGGTATTGAGTCAAAACTATCTAATGTTAAAGGTTTTATATTTTTAACAGATAGCGAGAATATGCCTGAAACCAATTTGAAGAATATTTTTTGCTATGAAGAAATGATTAATTTAGAGGATGATGATTATGAATGGTTAAAAGTTGAAGAAACCGATGCTTGTGGTCTTTGTTACACATCCGGAACTACTGGTAATCCAAAAGGTGTTCTTTACTCCCATAAGTCAAACGTTCTTCATACATTAGTTGCAAATAATGCTGATGCTATGGGCATTAAATCAACTGACTCTGTTATGCCTGTTGTTCCTATGTTTCATGCTAACGCATGGGGACTTTCTTTTTCTGCTCCAATGTCTGGATGTAAAGTGGTTATGCCTGGTATGAATATGGATGGTGAAAGTATTTACCAGCTTTTAACTGATGAAAAAGTAACATTTACAGCTGCTGTACCAACTGTGTGGCTAATGCTTTTACAATATTTAGAAGCCAACAATCTTGACTTACCTTTTTTAGAGAGGGTTGCAATTGGTGGATCTGCAGTACCAAGGGTAATGCTTGAAAAATTTGAGAAAGATTACAATGTTTCTGTTATGCATGCTTGGGGTATGACAGAAATGTCACCATTGGGAACTATCGGTGCATTTAAGCATGGAATGGAAAACTTAAGTTTTGAAGAGCAGGTAGATATTAAATTAAAACAAGGTAGAGCATCCTATATGGTTGAGATGAAGATTACAGATGATGAGAATAATGATTTACCTTGGAATGGAAAAGATTTTGGTAATCTAAAGGTCAGGGGTCCATTTATCTCAAGTCAATATATGAAGGGTGATGGTGGAGAGATTCTTGATGAAGATGGTTATTTTGATACTGGAGATGTTGCCACAATTGATGAGTTAGGTTTTATGCAAATTACAGATAGATCAAAAGATGTAATTAAGTCTGGTGGAGAGTGGATTTCATCTATTGAATTAGAAAATATTGCAGTTGGTCATCCTGAAATTGCAGAAGCTGCAGTAATTGGTGTTGTTCACCCTAAGTGGGATGAGAGACCTTTGCTGATTTGTGTTTCTGTTGAAGGTAAAACTCCAGAACCAGAAGAAATTTTATCATATCTTGACGGTAAATTAGCTAAATGGTGGATGCCAGACGATGTCGTTTTTGTTGAAGAAATTCCGCATACAGCAACTGGAAAAATTCAAAAACTAACCTTGCGAGAACAGTTTAAAGATTATGTGTTACCGTCTCTCAAATAATTAATAAGAAGCTCTTTTTAATCTGTCATTAATAGCTGTCCCGATCCCATTCAGTGGAATCGGAGAGACACAAATGACTTTTCCTACATCCTCATACTTTTCTAATAGAGAAAATAGGTTTGCTGCAGCCTCATTTAAGTCTCCGGATAAACTTAAATTAGGTTCGCCATACTCTGGTCCAAATCCAATGAAAATTTCATCTTCTTTTGGATTTAATACATTCATCCTTAACGGGACTTTTGGTGAGTAATGTTTTTTTATTAATCCTGGGGAAATATTACCTTGACCGGTATTATTATCCTCAGTCAATTCTTTAATTTCCTCTTTTATTGTTTCTTCAATTTCTTCTTTAGAGATTCCACCGTGCCTATAGATAACTAATTTTTCATCTTCTACTAGACCTATAACTGTACTTTCGATACCAATATCAGTCTTTCCACCATCTATAATAAAAGAGATATCGTTATTTTTTTTGAATTGTTTTTTAACATGTAATGCAGAAGTAGGGCTTAATAGGCCAAATTTATTAGCGCTTGGCGCAGCTATGGGTTTATTAAGTTTTTTAATAAGTTTCAATGCGATTTCATTATTTGGTTGTCTTAGAGCAATTGTTTTTAATCCAGAACTTACAAGCAAGCTAATATTATTTTCCTTGGCTCTATTAAGTACAATGGTAAGGGGCCCTGGCCAAAATTTATCAGTAATTTTTTCAATTTTTTCATTGAATAGTGCTATTTTTTTTGCTTGCTCCTGAGACTCAACATGAACTATCAANGGATTAAAAGTTGGCCTTCCNTTATTTGAAAAAATTTTTGCTATTGCCTTTTCATTTGTCGCATCAGCGCCAAGTCCATAAACTGTTTCNGTTGGAAAGGAGATAAGATTTCCATTGGTTAGTTCTTTANCAGCTTGGCTAATAGTGTTGTTATTAAAATTTCTAATTTCTACCATTATCTAAAATTTAAACTTTATAAAAATCCTTTATTTAATGTAATTTGTGTATACTACATCTTACATTTAAAGTTAATTATTGAGAGAGTTAGAGGTACTTATGGCATTTGTGTCACCAGTTAAGCAAATGATTTTTGCTTTAAAAAATATGGCAAATTTTTCTGAAATAGAAAACTCCGATATATGGCCAGATATTAATGTAGANTTTATTGAATCATTACTTTTGGAGGCATCAAAATTAGCAGATTCAACAATTGCTCCTTTAAATCATATTGGTGATAAAGTCGGCTCTAAGCTAGAGGGAGTTGATGTTATTACTCCTCCTGGATTTAAAGATGCTTATATAAAATTTGTAGAATCATCCTGGGGAACTATATCTGGATCCACAGAATATGGAGGACAAGGATTACCAAGGACGTTAGCGGTAATGACACAAGAATTATGGAATTCTGCAAACATGAGCTTCTCTCTTTGCCCAATGTTAACTCAAGGATCAATTGAAGCAATAAGTCAGCACGGAACAGATTCTCAAAAAAAGAAATACTTACCTAAGCTTTTAACGGGTCAATGGTCCGGCACTATGAATCTTACTGAACCTCATGCTGGCTCGGATGTAGGTTCTTTAAATACAAGCGCCATAAAGAATGATGATGAAACTTATGGAATTAAAGGTACTAAAATATACATAACTTTTGGCGAGCATGATATGTCAGAGAATATTATCCATCTTGTTCTTGCAAGAGTTGAAGGATCTCCAAAAGGTAATAAAGGAATATCATTGTTTATTGTGCCTAAATTTTTAGAAGATGATTCTACAGGTGAAGTAAAAAGAAATGATTTGAAGTGCATTGGATTAGAGAAAAAACTTGGAATTCATGCATCTCCAACATGTGTAATGTCATTTGGAGAGAAAGATAGAGCTGTTGGATATTTATTGGGACAGGAAAACAATGGGCTCGCATGCATGTTTACAATGATGAATAATGCTAGATTAAATGTAGGTATGCAAGGAGTTGGAATATCAGAAAGGTCACTTCAGCAATCAATCCTTTATGCAAAAGAGAGAAAACAAGGAAAGCATTATAAAAATGAAAATCCGGAAAGTGTAGAAATAATTAATCACCCAGATGTTTCAAAAATGCTTTTAAAAATGAAAACATTAACTGAAGCCTCTAGAGCGTTATGTTATGATAATGCAATTTCAATAGATTTATCAGAATCTCACCCAGATAAATCGGTGAGAGAAAAATTTAAGCTAAAGGCTGATTTATTAACTCCAATTTCAAAGTCTTGGTCAACAGATGTTGGGGTTGAGGTTGCATCCTTGGGAATTCAAGTTCATGGAGGAATGGGNTTTGTTGAGGAAACTGGGGTAGCTCAATTTTTCAGAGATTCTAGAATTGCGCCTATTTATGAAGGTACAAATGGTATTCAGGCAATTGATTTAGTTATGCGAAAGCTACTTATTGCTNATGGAGAAGGGTTAAAGAATTTTATAAATGAATTCGACAATACTTTATCTATTTGTACAAAAGAAAGAAATGACGATTTACAATTAATATCTAAAAATTTTTCAGAAGCTCTAGATAGCGTTAAAATGTCGACCGAAAAATTATCTCAAAGGCTTAAATCTAATAACAGTTATTCTGCATTATTTGTTGCGTCAGATTATCTTAATTTATTAGGGATAACTGCTGGGGCTCATTATTTAATAAAAGGAGCTCTTTCATTAAAAGACCATGAAAACAGAGATTTTTTCCAAAGTAAAAAAGATATGGCAGTATTTTTCTCGACACAAATACTTCCTAATGTTTTTGGTTTATCAAAGTCTATTTGTTCAGAAATTTTTGAACTGGAAGCAAAAAGAATTGATAATATTTTAGGGAGTTTTTAAATGGAGCTACTTAAGGANGGTAAAGAAAAAGGAGCTCATAACATTATATATCCATTTTCTGAAATACCTGAACCGGGACGAATGTTAAAAGTCTCAGATGGTATTTATTGGTTAAGGATGCCGCTTCCTTTTGCGCTTAATCATATTAATCTTTGGGTTTTAGAAGATAATGATGGATGGACTGTGGTTGATACTGGTGTAGCGTCTGCAGAGATTAAATCAAATTGGCGAAAATGTTTTAACGGCGATATGGAGTCAAAAAAAGTCGAAAAAGTTATCGTTACTCACTTGCACCCGGATCACGTTGGTTTGGCAGGTTGGATTTCTAGAAAATTTTCTGCTCCCTTATATATGTCTAGGTCAGAATATTTAATGTGTAGAGTTTTAGTTGCTGACACCGGAAGAGAGGCACCTAAAGAAGGAAGAGATTTATATAAGGGTGCTGGATTTAATGAAGATCAGCTAGACGCTTATGCAGAGAGGTTCGGAGGATTTGGAAGAGCTGTTTCTAAATTACCTGATAATTACAGGCGCATTCGTGATAAAGAAAAAATAATTATAGGAAATTACGAATGGGAAATTGTTGTTGGAAGTGGTCATTGCCCTGAACATGCGTGTCTGTATAACAAGGATTTAAATATTCTAATCTCCGGAGATCAAGTTTTACCTAAAATTTCTTCAAATGTTAGTGTTTTTCCTACTGAGCCATTATCCAATCCTTTAGAGGAATGGATAGAGAGTTGCAGATACATAAAAACAAGGGNTCCAAATAATGTTTTAGTTTTACCTGCCCATAATGAGCCTTTTAGAGGTCTTCACGAGCGTTTAGACAGTTTAATTGAAGGGCATGAAAGAAATCTCACTCGTCTTCTTGATTTGTGTGAAGAGCCAAAGAGGGCTATAGATGTTTTTTCAGTATTATTTAAGAGAAAAATCTCTGATGATGTTTTGCTGATGGCAACAGGTGAAAGTATAGCTCATTTAAACTGTCTTTTAATGCGCAAATTAATTGTAGCGGAAAAAGATCTTGATGGAGTAATATTATATAAGAAAGCATAGTAATGGTGGTTGTTTAATGAATAAAAAAATTCAAATTAAAGAAGATATAAAAAAACTATCTTTTGAAGAAGCTCTATCTGAGTTAGAGGGAATAGTTGAACGTTTAGAGAGAGGGGATATTGATTTAGAAGACTCTATTTCAATTTATGAGAGAGGTGTAGTTTTAAAGGCTCATTGCGAGGCAAAGTTAGAAAAAGCTAAGATGAAAGTTGACAAGATAATTACCCAGCCCGACGGTGACTTTAAATCTGAGCCTCTAGATGAAATTTAAATTTAATGGATAAAAATTTTAAAAATTCTCTTCAGCTANTTTCTGAAAAAATTGANAATTCTCTTGATCAAATATTAACACTTTCTAAAGAAGGTGATAAAATTTTAAATGAAGCAATGCGCTATTCTGTTTTAGGAGGAGGTAAAAGGCTAAGACCTTATCTTACCATCGAGTGCTCATCTTTTTTTAATATTGATTATAGCGATATAATTAAAATTTCTTCTGCAATAGAGTTATTACATGTTTATTCGTTAGTTCATGATGACTTACCAGCAATAGACAATGATGACTTTAGAAGAGGAAAGTTATCAAATCATAAACATTTTGATGAAGCTACAGCAATATTGGTTGGAGATGGATTACAAGCTCTTGCTTTTGAAATATTATCAGGAGATTTTAATAAAATTAAACCCGAGAGTCAGATTGAGTTGATAAACCTTTTTTCAAACATGGTTGGNCATAAAGGTATGGTAGGGGGTCAAGCAAAAGATATAAGATCAAGTCATAGCGATACGCTAACTTTATCTGATTTATTAATAATGTATAAAATGAAAACTGCAAATTTAATAAGTTTTTCATGTCAGGTTGGATCCATTATATCAAATTCTAATGATTTACATAAAAGTGCATTAAAGAATTTTGGAGATAACCTTGGGTTAGCTTTTCAAATCACCGATGATATTTTGGATGTTGTTGGTGATTCGAGTATTATAGGAAAGGAAACTGGAAGTGATTATAAGAATCAAAAAATAACCTTCTTGGATTATTATGATATTGAACAATCAAAATTAGAAGTTAATAAATATTGCGATTATTCTATTTCTTCTCTAAATGTATTTGACCAAATACCTTCTTCGTTAATCAATGTGGTTAACTTTGTAAAAGAAAGAGAATTTTAGATTGATAGATAAAATTAGAAAATGAATATAAAAGATACACCATTATTAGATAAAATTAGATCTCCTAAAGATTTGAGGGATCTTTCAGATCAGGAATTAAAATCTCTTGCTGATGAACTTAGGCAGGAAACAATTCAATCTGTTTCAAAAACAGGTGGTCATCTAGGTGCTGGACTGGGAGTCGTTGAACTAACAGTCGCCCTGCATACTGTTTTTGATACCCCTGATGATAAGCTTATCTGGGATGTTGGACATCAAAGTTATCCTCATAAGATTTTAACTGGAAGACGTGATTCAATGAGTACATTGAGACAAAAAAATGGTTTATCAGGCTTTGCGAAAAGAGATGAAAGTAAATTTGATGTATTTGGAGCAGGTCATAGTTCCACATCTGTATCCTCTGGACTAGGTNTATCAATTGCCAGAGATCTAAANGGGAATGATAATAATATTATTTGTGTTTTAGGTGATGGNGCTATGAGTGCAGGTCAAGCCTACGAAGCGATGAATAATGCTGGCGCCTTAAAATCAAATTTAATTGTAATTTTGAATGATAATGATATGTCAATTGCACCTCCAACTGGAGCGATGAGTGCTTATTTAGCTAAGCTAATTTCGGGTGAAAAATATTTAGAGTTTAGAAGTTTCGCAAAACAAATAGTTGAAAAACTACCTAAAANAATTGAAAAAAGTGCAAAAAAAGCAGATGAAATAACAAGAACTATCTCTGGTGAAGGAACTCTTTTTGAGGCAATGGGATTTTATTATNTTGGCCCAATAGATGGCCATAATTTAGATCATTTATTACCTGTTATGAGAAATATTAAGAATTCTGATCATGGCCCGATTTTAATTCATGTTGTAACACAAAAAGGCAAAGGTTATTTGCCTGCGGAAGAATCCGATGAGAAGTATCATGGTGTCTCTAAGTTTAATATTGCTACAGGTGAACAACAAAAATCATCAGAAGTAAAGAAGTCTTATACCAATATTTTTTCAGAGGCTTTAATTAATGAGGCTCATTTAGATAAAAATATAGTAGGAATATCAGCTGCAATGCCTTCCGGGACTGGACTTGATAAATTTCAAAAACAATTTCCAGAAAGATTTTTTGATGTAGGAATTGCGGAACAGCATGCTGTTACTTTTGCTGCTGGATTATCTACTGAGGGTATAAAACCATTTGTAGCTATTTATTCAACTTTTCTTCAAAGGGCTTATGATCAAATAATCCATGATGTTGCTATTCAAAATTTACCAGTAAAATTTGCAATTGATCGTGCGGGCTTAGTTGGTGCTGATGGACCGACACATGCTGGTAGTTTTGATATTGCCTTTCTTTCTTCACTTCCTAACTTTGTTGTTATGGCGGCATCAGATGAAATTGAATTAGCAAGAATGGTTAAAACCTCANCATTATATAATGAGGGTCCNATTTCATTTCGTTATCCAAGAGGAAGTGGGGAAGGTTTAAAGGTTCCTGAAAATTATAAAGCCCTTGAAATTGGAAAAGGAAGAATTATTTCAGAGGGCACAAAGGTNGCAATTATTAATTTAGGAACAAGACTAGAAGAAGTTAAAAAAGCTTCCGAAAAATTAAACTCTATGGGGCTATCAACAACCATTATTGATGCGCGTTTTGCAAAACCACTTGATGAGTCCTTAATTATATCTGCTGCTAAGAATCATGAGCTTTTGATTACTATAGAAGAAGGGTCTTTTGGGGGTTTTGGATCATCTGTTTTGTCTTTGTTATCTAATGCTTCCTTATTAGACAATGGACTTAAGATAAGAAATTTAGTTTTTCCCGATAAATTTATTTCACATGCATCACCTGAGGAAATGTATATTGAGGCTAAATTAATGAGTTATGATATTGTTGAAAAGGTATTAAGCGTTTTAAAAATAAAGTCCTCAGAGCTTAAAATTGTAAGTCCCAAATAAGGTTAACTAGCCATTCTGAGCTCTATTTCTTAGGAAGTGATCAGCTAAAACACAAGCAATCATAGCCTCCCCAACAGGTACAGCCCTTATCCCAACGCAAGGATCGTGCCTNCCTTTAGTTGATATATCTGTTTCTTTACCTGACTTATCGATAGTTTTTTGAGAACTTCTTATTGACGAGGTCGGCTTTATTGCAAACCTAATTACAATATCTTGACCAGATGAAATTCCACCAAGAATACCACCTGAATTATTAGATTTAAATGATGGACTATTATTTTCTATAAACATTTCATCAGAATTTTCACTACCCTTGATTGTAGCAGCTTTAAAACCATTACCTATTTCAACACCTTTAACAGCATTAATACTCATAATTGCATTTGAAATATCTGCATCTAGTTTACCATAAATTGGAGCTCCAAGACCAACTGGAACATTTTTAGCTCTCACTTCAATAATAGCTCCACAGCTGTCACCCTCTTTAATTAAGCTTTCTATATATTCTTCCCAAATACCAACTGTACTTGGATCAGGTGACCAAAAAGGATTTTCATTTATGAATTTTGAGTCCCAATTCTCTTTATTTATCTTATGCTCACCTAATTGAACAAGAGCGCCCTCTATTTCAATATTTGGAATTATCTTTCTTGCAATTGCTCCCGCAGCAACCCGCATTGCTGTTTCCCTAGCTGATTGTCTTCCCCCTCCTCTTATATCTCTTATTCCATATTTCGAAAGATAGGTAAAATCTGCGTGTCCTGGACGAAATTTATCTTTTATATCAGAGTAATCTTTGGATCTTTGATCTTGATTTTCAATAAGTAAGGATATAGGTGTACCGGTTGTTAACTGTTTCCCGTCATCATCTATTANTCCAGAGAGTATTTTAACTTGATCATCCTCTTTTCTTGGACTAGTGAATTTACTTTGACCTGGTTTTCTTTTATTGAGCCAAAATTGAATATCGTCCTCTTTCAGTTCTAATTTAGGGGGCGTTCCATCTACTACACAACCAATTGAAGGACCGTGAGATTCACCCCAGGTAGTAAATCTAAATAGACGACCAAATGAATTATGAGACATTTTCTAACCTATACAGTTGAGATATCAGGGGCATCTTCTGATTTCATTCCAATTACATTATAGCCTGAATCGACATGATGTATCTCTCCAGTAACACCTGATGATAGATCTGATAGAAGGTATGCAGCAGAATTACCAACCTCATCAATTGAGACAGTTCTTTTTAAAGGAGAGTTATATTCATTCCACTTAAGGATGTATCTAAAGTCACCAATACCTGAAGCTGCTAAGGTTTTTATTGGCCCAGCCGANATTGCGTTAACTCTAATATTTTGAGATCCTAAATCTTTTGCAAGATATTTTACACTTGTTTCTAGCCCAGCCTTGGCAATACCCATAACNTTATAGTGAGGCATAACTTTTTCCGCACCATAGTAAGTAAGAGTTAGAAGAGAGCCACCGTCTTTCATTAATTTTTCAGCTCTTTGAGCAACAGCTGTAAATGAGTAACAAGAAATATTAAGTGTATTGATAAAATTTTTTTCGGTTGTATCAATATATCTACCATCCAACTCATTTTTATCTGAAAATCCAATGGCATGAACAACAAAATCTATTTTACCCCAAAGTTTCTCTATTTCATTAAAGGTATTATCAATACTAANGGAGTCTGAAACATCGCACTCAAATACACTTGAAGAATTTAACTCTTTTGCTAGAGGAGTTATTCTTTTTTCAATAGCCTCACCTTGATAAGTAAAAGCTAATTCCGCTCCACTATTTGAACATGCCTTAGCAATACCCCATGCAATTGATCTATTATTAGCAACTCCCATTATTAAGCCGCGTTTACCGGATAATATATCTGTTTTTAGTTCCATTTTTTTTTTCTTTTGATTATGTTTATATAAGTATTGTTAGTGATTTTTTATTAAAAAATCAAATTTAAGCAATACAGCTTTATATTAGATTTGTATAATCAAAACTTGTTATTTACTAAAGGGAAGACTCTGATGAAGATTGGTTCACCAAAACTTAAGGATAAAGATCCATTTATTATGTTTAATAAGTGGTTTGAATTAGCCTTAAAGCGAGAGATCTCAGATCCAAATGCAATTTCATTATCAACTTCTGATTCTAAAGGTTATCCTAATGTGAGAATTGTCCTCATGAAAAAATTTGATAACGATGGGCTTGTTTTCTTTTCTAACTCTAAAAGTAAAAAAGGTAGTGAAATCGAATCAAACTCAAGGGCTGCAGTTTGTTTTCATTGGAAGTCTCTTGAAAAGCAAGTAAGACTTAGAGGAAAAATAAAAAAAATATCTAAAAAAGACTCTGATGATTATTTTTCCTCTAGAGATAGGAGNTCTCAGATTGGTGCTTGGGCATCTATTCAGTCAAAGAAACTAATTAAGCGAGAAGATTTAGAAAAAAGATATAATGAGATATCACTAAAGTATAAGAACAAAGATATTCCTCGTCCACCTCATTGGGGAGGTTATATAATTAAACCTAAAGAAATAGAATTTTGGGATAATAGACCTTATAGACTTCACGAAAGGTTATTTTTTAAGAAAAAAAAGGATAAATGGATTTCTATTAATTTATTNCCTTAGTTAATTTCATAAAAGCCATCTAAGTTTGAACCATCAACTTTGATTTGTCCTTTTTTTATCATTCTTTTTAGGTGAGCTAATGTAGACATTGATGCTGCAGGGTAAAGCCTACTATCAACATCAGCATAAATAGTTTTAACTATATCCGTGATCTTATTTTTTCCTGATTTTATAGCTTTTTTTATTTGATTTTCTCTTTCTAATCTATGAGTAATGTACTTCTTTACTAAGTCCAAGGGATTNTTAATCATCTTTCCATGTGTTGGAAGGTAATATTCTTCTTTTCTATGTAATAATTTTTCCAATGACAGTATATAATCTTCCATATCTCCATCAGGCGGAACAATTACTGTAGTTGACCAACCCATAACATGATCACCAGTAAATAAGATTTTTTCTTCTTTTAATGAGTAACACAAGTGATTTGATGTATGACCAGGCGTATGAATAGCTTCAAGTGTCCAATCTTTCCCTTTTATTATATCTGTGTCTTTAATGCTAACATCATATGTAAACTCTTTGTCATAACCTTCTTCAAATTTATTATCTGCACCAGTATTTATGCTTTTATTATCAAATGAATAAATGAGTGCACCTGTTTTTTCTTTAAGCATTTTTGACAAGGGTGAATGGTCATTATGTGTGTGTGTAATGATTATATGGGTTATTTTTTGATTTTTTGTAGCATTTAAAATTGCTTGAAGGTGACTTTCATCGATTGGTCCAGGGTCTATTACAGCTAACTCTTTTGAGCCGATAATATATGTTCCAGTTCCTGTNTAGGTAAAAGGTCCTGGGTTNTTTGCTATTACTCTTCTGACTAGNGGTGTAATTTGATCACAAACTCCATACTCAAAAGAAAAATCAACTAAATTATTTTCGTTCATTTTAAGAAGTTCCACCTACGGTTATCTCGTCAATCCTTAATGTCGGTTGCCCTACACCAACTGGAACACTTTGGCCTGCTTTTCCACACGTTCCAATTCCATCATCTAAAGATGAGTCATTTCCTACCATTTTAATTTTATTTAGAGCTTTTGGGCCGTCTCCTATTAGAGTTGCACCTTTTATTGGAGAGCATATTTTACCATCTTCAATTTGATAACCTTCCGTACAACTGAAAACAAATTTTCCAGAGGTGATATCAACTTGGCCGCCTCCNAAATTTACCATATACAATCCTTTTTTTACNGATTTTATAATTTCCTCTGGTTCATATTGCCCGTTTGTCATGTATGTATTTGTCATTCGAGGCATAGGCTGATGCATAAAGCTTTCTCTTCTTCCATTTCCAGTAGGTTTATCATTCATTAATCTAGCATTCATATTATCTTGAAGATATCCCTTTAAAATTCCATTCTCAATTAAAATTGTTTCTTGAGTTATAGTTCCCTCGTCATCAATATTTAAGGATCCTCGCCTATCAGGTATTGCTCCATTATCGACTACTGTTACTTGCTCATCGGCAACTTTTTGACCCAGCATATTTGAGAAGGCTGATGTTCCTTTTCTATTAAAATCACCTTCTAGCCCATGACCAACGGCTTCATGCAAAAGAACACCTGGCCATCCAGAGGCTAATACAACAGTCATTTCTCCTGCTGGTGTATTAACTGAATCGAGATTCGTTATAGCTTGATTTAAAGCTTTTTTCGCAGCGGCTTGATAAAAATCTTTTGAATTTAATCTTGTATAGTCCCATCTGCCNCCAGNTCCATAAGATCCTGATTCTTGTCTTTTACCATTATTGACTATAACTGAGATATTTAACCTCACTAGAGGTCTCTCATCTTTATAAATTTGACCTTCCTTGCCAAAGATTNCTACTGACTGAAAGTTACCTGCTAGACTGACGCTTACCTGTTGAACTCGATTATCAAGACTTCTCAAAAATTCATCTATATTTTTGACNAGTTCAATTTTTTCGTCAAAAGAAATAGAGTTTAAAGGNTTTTCTTTTGAATAAAGATTTTTCTCAGATTTTTTAATATGTTTAACTTTGGATTGATTTGCTTCAGAAACAAATATATNTTTACCACTTCTTGCAGTCTGTATTGCTTCCAGCGATGATTTAATTGATTTTTTATTTAATATTGTAGAGTTTGCATAACCTGTTATATCACCTGATACTAAACGAGATCCAAAACCGCTGTTAATATCAAAACTTGCATTTTTTAACCTACCGTCATCAAAAAGAAATGATTCGCTTGGTGTTGTTTCAAAAAAAAGCTCTCCATCATCCGACCCTTTAAGGGCTTCTTGAACCATAGAGGAAACCTTATCTTTCTCAATATCATCAAACATATTATCCATAAGCTATTTCCTTTAAAATTATTTGTTGTACGTTTTTCGCAATAAAATATTCCATTTACTATGGATACGATATAATTACTAACTATGAAATATATTTCTACAAGAGGAGAATCCAAAGAGCTTGGATTTGAAGAAGTACTTTTAAAGGGTTTGGCACCCGATGGTGGTCTTTATGTACCTTTAGAGTGGCCTTCCTTAGATTTTAATAAATTAAATAATCAATTTTATTGGCAAGATGCAGCTGATGTTCTTTATCCATTTTTTAAAGATTTCATTAANAAAGAAGANTTAAATTTATTAACCAAAAAAGCATATTCGTCTTTTGAAACAGAAGATATGACGCCCTTGATTCAACTTGATGATAATAAGTATTTATTAGAACTTTTTCATGGACCCACTCTCGCGTTTAAAGACTTTGCTATGCTTCTTCTTGCAGAATTATTTGATCTATCCTTAAAAAAAAGAAATGAAAGAATAACTATTATTGGAGCAACTTCAGGAGATACTGGAAGTGCGGCAATTGAAGCTTTTAAAAATAGCGAAAACGTTAATGTCTTTATATTTTTTCCCAANGACAGAGTTTCTGAAATACAAAAAAAACAAATGACAACAACTATTGGAGAAGGTGTCTTNCCAGTTGAAATTAATGGTACATTTGATGATTGTCAGAATATTGTTAAANCTCTTTTTAATGATTTAAATTTCAATAATGAAGTTAATCTCGGTGCTATTAACTCTATCAATTGGGGAAGAATTGCTGCGCAAATTGTATATTATTTTACTTCATTTAAGTTGATTGAAAATGGTCCTNTTTCTTACTCTGTTCCTACAGGAAATTTTGGTGATATTTTAGCGGGCTGGGTTGCTAAAAANATGGGCCTTCCAATTGACAATCTTCTAATTGCAACAAATGAGAACGATATTTTGGCAAGAGCACTAGAGAATGGAATTTATTCAATAGATAAAGCAAAGGCAACAATGTCCCCAAGTATGGATATTCAAATTTCAAGTAATTTTGAGCGCTTACTATTTGAGGCTTATGATCGAGATGCAANTAAGATTAGAAATCTAATGAATAGCTTAAAGGAAAATAACGAGTTTGTAATAGATAAAAATGCCTTGAGTTTTATAAAAAAAGATTTCTTAGCAAAAAGTATTAACGAAAAAGCAACAAGTGATTGTATTGCAGATGTTTATAAAAAATCAGGATATATTCTAGANCCTCACTCTGCAGTTGGATATGCTGCTACTGATGTTTTNTCTTCCGATAAACAAATAATAACTCTTGGAACCGCACATCCATCGAAATTTCCTAATGCAGTAAAAGGCAGTTTAGGATCAATTCCGGATATGCCTGAAAGATTAAAAAAAGTCATGAACGGTGATGAAAAGTTTTCTGAAATGAGTATTGAGATTTCTAAAATTAAAGATTTTATTCGTTCAAACATTAAATAAACTTAAGGATAATAATTTTGAATTTCATTTATAAATATTTTTTTATTTTAGCCCTAGTAGCGCTTTCACTACCTGTTTATGGCCAATATTTAACCTTGGATTCTCATATTGATATACCATTCGATTATATGGATAATCCTAAGCATGATCCTGGTAACTCAACTGAAATGCAGGTTGATTTTTCTAAAATGANGGAAGGTGGATTAGATTCAGGTTTTTTTATTGTTTACGTTGGNCANTCTAATTTAACAGATGATGGATTTAAAAANGCAAAAGATCAAGCTATGCTAAAATTTAAAGCCATCCACAAAATGATTCAAACATATCCAGATAAAATTCTGCTTGCTTTGGAACCTAATGATATTAGGAATGCTAAAGAAAAAGGAAAAATATCTGCTGCTATAGGTATAGAAAATGGCTATATTATAGGCAACAATATAAATTTATTAGAAGATTTTTATAACTTAGGCGCAAGATACATAACGCTTGCCCATATTGGGCATAATCAAATTTCAGATAGTTCAATACCAAAGAAGTCTCTAAATGACGCTTCCGAAATACACGGTGGTCTATCTTCTTTTGGTAAAGAAGTAATTTCAAAAATGAATCAGTTAGGAATAATGGTGGATATAAGTCATATTTCCGATAAGGCAGCCCTTCAGGCTATTAAATTATCACAGACTCCTGTAATTGCTTCTCACTCATCTGCAAGNGCTATAGCAAATCACCCTAGGAATTTATCGGATAATATTATTAAAAAAATTGCAAATAAGAATGGAGTTATTCAGGTCGTAGCTTTTTCATCTTATATTGAAGTTAATAAAGAAAGAAATAATGCAATTAATTCATTGAGAAATTTTATTGTTGATTTAACAGGCGATAAGATTTTTATTTACAGAAAGCATACAGAGCATCCTCAATATAAAATAAAGATGGATGAAATTAATAGAGATTTTCCTCTACCTAGTGTTGATAAGTTTGTCGATCATGTAGACTATATCGTTAATCTAGTTGGTATAAATTATGTTGGTATTTCTTCTGATTTTGGTGGAGGAGGAGGTATTGATGGATGGATGGATGCCTCACAAACCAAAAATATAACTTTAGCACTTTTGGAAAGAGGGTATTCTAAAAACGATATCAAAAAAATTTGGTC
The DNA here is from genome assembly GCA_002704345.1 of Rhodobiaceae bacterium. Taxonomy (GTDB): domain Bacteria; phylum Pseudomonadota; class Alphaproteobacteria; order MED-G09; family MED-G09; genus MED-G09. The sequence continues at coordinate 71,083 of PAGD01000002.1, forward strand.
TGAAAATTTTTTAAGAGTTTGGACTGATGTTATAAATCATTCAAAGAAGAAATTTTAAGCAAAACCTCTTTGATTTGANAGGGATNCTATATTAATACCCATGCTTGATATTACTTTTAACCATACTAAATCAGTATTTTCTTCAAAAATAATATTAATACTAGAATTCCATATTAACCANTCGCTTGATTTAATCTCAGACTCTAGCTGACCAGNTTGCCATTCTGAGNAACCAATAAACAGTTTTGATTTATTGGGCAATTTAGAGTCTAACAATAATGGAAGTATCTTTTTTGACCCAGTTATGGAGCAATCAGCATTGGAAATTTTATTGGTTTCAGGTATTGAGTAGTCATTCGAATGAAGTATTACAACTCTCTCAAGATCAACAGGACCACCATAAAANACACCTANATCTTTATCTAAACTAATNTCATCTAAATCAATGTCTTGGGAGTTCTTTTCTACAATCTCTTTGTAACTTAATATATCTGTTGGTTTATTAATAATTAAACCTTTTGCACCTTCATCTGAGTAAGATGTTATNAAAATAACTGATTTTTTAAACCGTTCATCATCCATTCCAGGCATAGCAATTAAAAATTGACCAACTAAAGATGTTTCTTGAGACATTTGGATTCCTTTAAAAAAAAGATAATTTTCTTTATTATTTATAAATGATAATCTTTTATTTATATAAATGTTATAGATTGTCTATATAAATAATAATTAAATATTAGGGAGAAAAATGATGACTATTAAAGAAGGCGATAAATTACCAGAAGTTACACTTCACCATATGACTGAAAATGGACCAACTCCAATAACTACAAGTGAACTCTTCAGTGGAAAAAAATCAGTTCTCTTTGCTGTGCCGGGTGCATTTACTCCAGGCTGTTCAATGCAACATTTACCAGGATTTGTAAGTAACTCCGATGAAATTCTCAGCAAAGGCGTTGATCAAATTGTTTGTTTATCTGTTAATGATGCATTTGTTATGGATGCTTGGGGAAAAGATAAAGGTACAGGCGATAAAATCTTAATGTTAGGTGACGGTAATGGAGATTTTACTGAGGCAGCAGGATTAACTATGGATGGCTCAGGATTTGGTCTTGGATCAAGATCATTGAGATACTCAATGGTTATAGATGACAACTTCGTAACAAAGTTAAATTTAGAATCAAATCCTGGAGAAATTGCAGAGTCCAGCGCCGAAAGTATTCTTGGACAACTATAAATAATTTCTATTGATTGATTATACCCATTCGGGCGAGCTCATCAGCTCGCTCGTTTCCTGGGTCACCAGCGTGTCCTTTTACCCATTTCCATAAAACTGTTCTTTCACTATGAAGAGTATCTAATTCTTTCCATAAGTCAGAATTTTTTACTGGTTTTTTTGCTGCTGTTTGCCAGTTATTTTTTTTCCAATTATGTATCCATTTAGTTATTCCATCCTTTACATAATTTGAATCGGTAAAAAGTATAATTTCATAATCTTTATCAATATAATCAAGTGCTTTAATGGCTGCTATTAACTCCATTCGATTATTTGTTGTGTTTTTCTCACCACCGCTTAAATCAATAGTTTCATTATTAATTTTAATGGTAACTCCCCAACCTCCAGGCCCGGGATTACCTGAACATGCACCATCAGTATAAACTTCTGCTTTTTTATTCATTAGAGTCCATAATCCTCAATATTATTTATTTGTTCATGAAATTTTAATCTGCTAAGAAATTCTTTAGGATCTTGATAATTGACAATATCAACTTCATTTGAGCTATTCCAATTATCAACCCTTGTTAATAAAAATCTTAGTGCAGAACCTGAACATAATACAGGAAGGTTTTCCAATTCACTATCCGTTAAAGGTTTTAATTCTTGATAACCTTTTAATAAACTTTTAAAAATTTCTTTTGAAAATTTATTTTCTTTATTAAAACACCATGCGTTTATGCATATACTTAAGTCATAGGCAAAAAAATCATTACAAGAAAAATAAAAGTCAATTAATCCCGAAACTTTATTATTTAAAAAAAGGACGTTATCAGGAAATAAATCTGCATGAATTATTCCTGATGGTAAGTCTTTTGGCCATAGATCTCTAATTCTATTAAGTTCCTTCTTTAGCTTGTTATAAAGATTTTCTTCTAAAAAATTTAATTTTTTTTGATTTGCCTCTATGAGATTGCTCCAGCCATTGTAAGATAGGTCATTTTTCTTCTTTAGTTTGAAATTAGTGACATTTAAATGCATTTCTGCAAGTGCTTTACCTATTTCATAGGTATGACTTTCTTCAATTGATGATATTGATTTTCCCTCAAGAAAAGTAAGAAGGGCTGATGATTTTGATTTTATTCTACCAATTGATTTATTTTCAAGATTCTTAACTGGTGTTGGGCATTTGATATTATTTGATGATAAATGTATCATTAATTCTAGAAAAAAATTAATATCATTGGTGTCTGTAATATTTTCATAGATTGTTAAAATATAATCATTAGAATCGATACCTACTTTATAGTTAGTATTCTGAATTCCCTCATTAATACCTTTAATAAAATCTAGATTATTAAAATTGTAATTTTTTAAAAAGTCTTTTAGATCTTCTTTAGTAATATGAGTAAAAACTGCCATTTTATTCTCTTAATTCTCTGGGTATTTTAAAAGAAATATTCTCGTCCGCAATAACACTTTTTTTAATTTTGACGTGAAATTTATTTTTGAATAAATTTAGAAATTCATCTACTAATATTTCTGGCGCACTTGCACTTGCGGTTAGACCAATTGTTTCAAAGTGCACCATTTCATCCCAATTAATTGATTTAATTTCAGAAATCAAAAAAGTATTTTTACACCCAGACTGGCTAGCTACTTCCACTAGCCTTATTGAGTTTGAAGAATTTTCTCCACCAATTACATAAATCGCGTCACATTTCTTTGCTATGCTTTTTACTGCTGCCTGTCTATTTGTAGTTGCGTAACAAATATCTTCGCGTGGCGGTTCTATTAAGTCGGGAAATTTTTTCTTAAGAGCTCTAATTAGTTTTGCGGTATCGTCTACTGATAATGTTGTTTGAGTTATAAGCGCTACTTTATTAAAGTTACTATTATTAAGTTTTTTAATATCATTAATATTTTCTATAAGAGTAATTGATTGACTTGGTATTTGTCCCATTGTCCCGTCAACTTCTGGGTGACTTTTATGACCGATAAGAAAAATATGAGCTCCATTTTCAAAGTGTCTTTTTGCCTCAATATGCACTTTAAGGACCAAGGGGCATGTAGCATCAATAAATGGTATTTTTTTTTCTTTTGCTTCTTCTTTAACTAATGAAGATACACCGTGAGCTGAAAAAATAACTCTAGCACCTTCAGGAATATCATCTAATTCATCAACAAAAACAACACCCTTGCTTTCAAGGTCTTTAACAACCCAAGGGTTATGAACAATTTCATGTCTCACATAAATAGGCGGACCATATTTTTCGAGGCTCAACTCAACTATATTTATAGCTCTTTCAACACCTGCGCAAAATCCTCTTGGATTTGGTAAATATAATATTTTTTCAATTTTTTTATTCATTTTATTCACAGGTTAAACTACGGTACATTTAAATTATTTATAAACGTTTTTTCTTTATAGTTTGATATAGAGTTTGGGAAAAGTTAATTATGTTAAAATATATCTTTACAGCAATAATAATTATTTCAGTTTCATCTTGCAGCTCATCAAATTTTGAATTTGATCCTGGTGCTTGTCCGAGGGCGGCCATAATGGAAGGTTCAGAATCAAGCTCATTTAATGGATTGAAAATTGAACTAAACCGAACAGTAATGATTTGTGAATATAATGTTCGAAAAAAGAAAATAGATTTTAATATAGGGGTTATAGGTGACATTATTGGTGGTAATAAAAATATAGTGGAAAAAATCGATATACCTATTTTTATAGCTTTTGTAGGACCAAATGATGTAGTTATTGATAAGTGGATAAAAAATAATTCTATAAAGGTATCATCGAAAGAAATTTCTTCATTTAGTATTGGGGTTGAAAATCTTAAATCAGATATTTTGGAAGGAAGAACTGGATCATCTTATAAAGTATTAATTGGTATCCAAAAATAATCATTTTTAATTTGTTAAATAGAGAATCGTAGTAATGTTAATTAATTATTGCGGGAGAGACTACACTTAGCGCCGAAGGAGCAACCGCCCTCGGAAACTCTCAGGCAAAAGGACCGCAATAATATTAGACTCTGGAAAGCAAATCATAATGATTTCACCCACGGGGTAAGTATTTATACGAAATCTCTCAGGTTCCAACGACAGAGGAGGGCAGGTTTACTTTAAACCTTCATCTGTCATGGAGTCTTTATGTCTGAACTATTAAATGAAAATATTCATATTGAAAAAACGTCTCTTTTTGATTTTCATAACCAAATGAATGCTAAATTAGTACCCTTTGGTGGATACTATCTTCCTATAAATTATACACCAGGCATTATTGCCGAGCATAATCACACTAGATCTAGCGCAAGTATTTTTGATGTTTCGCATATGGGTCAAATTGAGATAAGTGGTCCATTTGTAATGGAGGCTATGGAAAAAATCCTTCCTATATCTTTTTCAAAGATATCGCCAGGTAAAGTAAAATACACTCAATTTTTAAATAAGGAAGGTAAGATAATTGATGATTTAATGATTCATCGAACTAGCAATGAAAATACTGTTTGGTTGGTTGTTAATGCTGCTTGTAAAGAAAAAGATATAAATCACCTTAGAGAAAATCTTAATAAAAAATTTGATATTAATATCAGAGATGATTTATCTTTAATCGCTCTTCAAGGTCCTAAATCTGAGTCAGCTCTATTAAAATTAGCTCCTGGTATCCTAGGTATGGAGTTTATGTCAAGCGCTTGGGTAAACTTCCAAAATTATAAAATTTTAATTTCTAGGTGCGGATATACTGGAGAGGATGGATTTGAAATTTCAATTCCTAATAAATATGTTTTATCTTTCACTCAAAAACTTTTAGAGAACTCTGATGTTAAATTAGCTGGGCTAGGAGCAAGAGATTCACTTCGTTTAGAGGCAGGTCTTTGTCTTTATGGCCATGACATTAATTTAAAAATATCACCTATTGAGGCTGGTTTAAAATGGTCGATTTGCAAGGAAAGAATAAGTTCTGCAGATTTTATAGGGGGCAATAGTATCAAGCATGAGTGTAGTAAAGGTCCTTCAAAGAGGTTGCTTGGATTTCTTCCTAAGGGAAGAGCACCTGCAAGAGAAGGAACCTTGATATATGACGCTGGGGAAAATTTAATTGGTGAAGTTACTAGCGGTGGTTTTTCTCCAACACTAAGCATTCCAATATCAATGGGTTATATCGACTCATCTTTAATTGATGAAAAAGAAGTTTTTCTAAATGTAAGAGGAAAAAAAATTCCCGCAGAAATAGTTAAGCTTCCATTTGTTCCTCATAATTATTTTAAAAAGGTAAATTAAATGACAGATATTTATTACACAAAAGATCATGAATGGATAAAGGTAGATGGTGGTGAGGGTTTAGTTGGTATTACCTCTTATGCCAGCGAACAACTTGGGGATATTGTTTTTGTAGAGTTACCTCAAAAAGGAATATCTTTTGATCAAGGGAAGGATGTTGCTGTTATAGAGTCAGTCAAAGCAGCAAGTGAGATTTACTCACCAGCTTCTGGAGAAATTATTGAAACCAATTCTTCACTAGAAGAAAATCCTGAAATTATAAATGATGATCCTTTGGTAGCTGGATGGCTTTATAAAATAAAAATAATCAATAAAGAAGAACTAAAAAATTTAATGAATGAAGAAGAATACAACAAATTAATTGGAGTATAAAGCAATGAGATATTTACCATTAACAAATGAAGACAGAGAAGATATGAGGAGGGTTATTGGTTTAGAAAATGTTAATCAACTATTCAGTAATGTTCCAAACTCAGTATCTTTGGATCCAACTTTTAATCTACCAAATCATAAAACTGAAATGGAAGTTGGAAGAATTTTATCAGGGATTGCAAACAAAAATATGAACTCTAATCAAGTACCTTTCTTTTTGGGTGCAGGTGCATATAAACATCATATTCCTGCAACAGTTGATCATATTATTCAACGTTCTGAATTCTTAACATCATATACTCCTTATCAACCTGAAATCTCACAAGGCACTCTTCAATATTTGTTTGAGTTCCAAACTCAAGTCTCTTTAATGACTGGCATGGATGTGTCGAATGCCTCTATGTATGATGGATCAACCTCATCAGCAGAAGCTGTTTCAATGGCAAAAAGAATTACAAAAAGAAATAAAGTTGTTATTTCTCCTACACTTCACCCTCAATATGCTGAAGTTATCAAGACATTGATTAGCGCAGATGAAGACTCTATTGATTATAAGTTTTCAGAAAATCTAGATTTCAGTTCACTTATTTCGAAAATTGATGAAGACGTATCATGTGTGGTTGTTCAAAACCCTGATTTTTTTGGATCATGTCATTCTTTGGAGGAACTTGCAGATCATATTCATTCTAAGGGGGCTTTATTAATAGTTGTTGTTAATGAGGTCATTTCACTTGGAATGATGAAAAGCCCTGGTGATATGGGCGCAGATATTGTCGCCTGTGAAGGTCAATCATTAGGTAATCCTCTTAATTTTGGAGGTCCTTATATTGGGTTAATGTCTACAAAAGATAAATATGTTAGGCAACTCCCAGGAAGAATAGTTGGTGAAACTAATGATATGAGTGGAGAGAAAGGCTTTGTATTAACTCTAGCTACTCGAGAACAACATATTAGGAGAGAAAAAGCTACTTCGAATATTTGTACTAATTCAGGATTATGCAGCCTAGCCTTTACAATTCACTTAAGTTTATTGGGAGAAAGGGGTTTTAAAAAATTATCGAAATTAAATCATGAAGCTGCAATTAAGTTTTATGATAAATTAAAAAATTTAGAAGGATTTAAAGTTAGGAATAAATCCTTTTTTAATGAATTTACACTAGAACTACCTATTAGCGCAGCAATATTTGTCGAAAAAATGGCAGGTAAGGGTGTTTTAGCTGGGGTTCCTGTTTCGAGATTAGCAAATCAAGATGATAGTTTTTCAAACCTTCTTCTTGTTGCTTCTTCAGAAATTAATTCGGATTCTGATAGGGAAGATTTTATTAAATTAGCCAAGGAGGTTTGCTATGAATAGTAATAGAGGACTTGATCATGATGAAAAACTTTTATTTGAAGTGGGTGATGTAAATAGAACTGGTGTAGATTTATCTGAGCCAGAGAACTTAAGTCAAATGCTAGGTGATAGTTTTTCAGATAGTGAAATAGGTTTAGCAGGCTTAAGCGAACCCGAGACTGTTAGGCATTATGTTAGGCTATCAAGAAAAAATTATTCAATTGACGCTGGTTTATATCCGCTTGGTTCATGTACTATGAAGCATAACCCTAGGCTTAATGAAAAAATGGCTCGTTTAGAGGGTTTTTCTGAAATACATCCGCTACAACCTATTTCCACATGCCAAGGTGCTTTAGAGTTAATTGATTTAATATCTTCTTGGTTAAAAGAATTAACTGGAATGGCAGCCGTAACAATGACACCTAAGGCTGGAGCACAGGGTGAACTGTGTGGCATGATGGCTATAAAGCAAGCTTTATTAAATAAAAATGAATCGCACAGAAAAATTGTATTAGTCCCTGACTCAGCTCATGGAACTAACCCTGCTACAGCAGCTTTTTTAGGTTTTGAGGTTAAAACTATTAAATCCAATAGAGAAGGTCTGATTGACTTTGATGATTTTAAAAAAAATATAGATAAGAATTTTGCTGGTGTAATGATTACTAATCCAAATACATGTGGTCTATTTGAAACTGATATTGTTAAAATTTCTGAATTAACTCACAAATCTGGTGGCTACCTTTATTGTGATGGAGCAAATTTTAATGCTGTAGTTGGTAAGCTAAAACCTGGTGATTTAGGTATTGATGCAATGCATATAAATCTCCATAAGACTTTTTCAACTCCTCACGGAGGAGGAGGTCCTGGCTCGGGTCCTGTTGTTTTTTCAGAAAGACTAGAAAAATTCTGTCCTACTCCTTTAGTTGAAAATGATAAAGGCGAATACGATTTAATAGAAAGTTTAGATGGTAAAGGTCTCTCTAATTCGTTTGGAAGGCTGAATGTATTTCATGGTCAAATGGGAATGTTCGTAAGAGCTATGTCTTATATGCTAAGCCATGGAGCTGATGGCTTAAGGCAAGTATCTGAGGATGCTGTTCTAAATGCAAATTACTTAAGAGCTTCGTTAAATGATCGTCTAACTCCGGCATTCGAAGGGTATTGCATGCACGAAATACTCTTTAGCGATGACTTTCTTAAAGACACCGGTGTAGAAACATTAGATTTTGCAAAAGCTATGATAGATGAGGGTTATCACCCTATGACAATATATTTTCCTTTGGTTATTCATGGTGCGTTATTGGTCGAGCCAACTGAGACAGAGTCAAAGCAATCACTTGATCACTTTATCTCAACTCTGCGTGATTTAGTTGATAGACTTAAGGAAGATTCTGATTCATTTAAAGCAGCTCCTGTTTTCACTCCTATAAGAAGGCTAGATGAAACTCAGGCAGCTAGAAAACCTATTTTGAGGTGGAAAGAAGAGCCTCTTATTGCAGTTTAGTGCCGGATAATTTAATTGAAAGAGCTCTTGGGTGGCCTCTAAAGTTAATTGCTGGCATAGATGAGGCAGGCAGGGGTCCTTGGGCCGGCCCTGTTGTTTCTGCAGTAGTAGTTTTAAATGAAAAGAATATTCCTGATGGATTAAATGATTCAAAAAAAATATCGGAAAAAAAGAGACTTTCTCTTTATTCATCTATTTATAACCTTCATTCTGTTGGTGTTGGTATTTCAAGTATTGAAGAAATTGATAGGATGAATGTCCTTCAGGCAACCTTCTTATCAATGAGTAGGGCTATTACTGATTTAAATTTTCAGCCTGATCATGTTCTTGTTGATGGAAATTTGGATCCAGGTTTGAATGTTAAAACTAAGTGTATAATTAAAGGAGATAGTATTTCAATTTCGATTGCAGCAGCTTCAGTTGTTGCAAAAGTAACAAGAGATAATTTAATGTTGAAATTAGATAAAGAATTTCCAAATTATAACTGGAAAAAAAATAAAGGCTACGGGACGGCAGAGCATAGAAAAGCCCTAGAATTATATGGTCCATGTAAATATCATAGAAAGTCATTTTCACCTATTAACAAGATGTTGGGGTTTAATTAAGTGCTAAGACTCTATATTTTGTATAAAAAATAAATCTTAAAAATTTTATTGACGTTGTGACTCTGCATGATGAGGATGCAATTAATATGTCAAAAGAAACTTTAAATGAAAATTATAACTTACCATTAAATAAGATTATTAAAGGTGATTGCATTAAATCCATGAGATCTCTTCCTGATAACTCAATAGATGTCATTTTTGCTGATCCTCCATACAACCTTCAATTAAAAAATGATTTATCCCGTCCAGATTCATCAAAAGTCAACGGTGTTACTGAAGGGTGGGATAGGTTTAAAAGTTTTGAGGAGTACGATAAATTTACTAAGGATTGGATTTCAGAGGCCCAAAGAATTCTGAAACCTGAAGGAACAATATGGGTTATAGGCTCATATCATAATATTTTTAGAGTTGGTAATGCTATGCAAAACCTTGGTTTTTGGATTTTAAATGACATTATTTGGTATAAGTCAAATCCAATGCCTAATTTCAAAGGAACTCGATTTACTAATGCACATGAAACAATAATATGGGCATCAAAAAATCATAACAGTAAATATAATTTTAATTATCATGCCATGAAATCCTTAAATGAAGGGACTCAAATGCGATCTGATTGGTATATTCCTATTTGCTCTGGCGGCGAGAGAATTAAAGATTCTAATGGCAATAAAATTCATTCAACGCAAAAACCAGAAGCTTTACTATATAGAGTTTTACTCTCATCTTCGAAAAAAGATGATATTATTTTAGATCCATTTTTTGGCACCGGAACCACTGGTGCGGTTGCGAAGAAGCTAGGAAGAAATTTTATAGGACTTGAAAGAGAAGATATTTATATAAATGCTGCTAAAAAAAGAATAAAAGAAATAGACTCGCCAGATGAACAATTTTTATCAACCACAGTTTCGAAGAAAACCCAGAAAAGAGTCCCATTTGGTAGTTTAGTTGAGAATGGTTTAATTAAACCTGGAGCAGTCTTGAGGGGGCCAAAAAGTCTTAAATCTAAAAAATTTATGGCCACTGTACGAGCGGATGGAAGCTTATCAATGAATGGTGAAAGTGGATCTATTCATCAAATGAGTGCTAAAGTTCAAGGTAAGGAGACTTCAAATGGATGGACTTTCTGGTACCTGGAAAAAGAGGGTAAGCTTGAATTAATAGATGATTTGCGAACTGAATTTTTGAGTATAAATAATACAAATTAGTTAAAATAAGAAGAAAAATAAAAAGAAAACTAATAAACCAATAGAGTTGTTTGACTTAAAGATAGAGTGGCAAATTTCAGGGTTATCAATATCAAGTAAATAAATTTGTCTAATTAAATGAAAGCCAATGATCGCAAGAAGTGAGAAACTTAACCATCTATTCATTGGGTCTAGGCTAATTAATAAAAATGAAATTGAAATAAAAAAAATTGAATAAAAAATTGAAATTGCAGGCTTAGATTTTTTTCCTAAAAATATAGCTGAAGATTTAAGCCCAAGAAATTCATCATCAATTTTATCTTGATGAGCATATATTGTGTCATAGCCAATTGTCCAAAAAATACAACCTAAATATAGAGCGATGCAATAGATTGAAAAGCTATCTGTAACAGCCGTCCACCCTATTATTGCACCCCAGTTAAAAGTTAAACCTAAAAAAATTTGGGGCCACCAAGTTATTCTTTTCATCAATGGATAAATTACGATTGGTATGATTGATAAAATACCTATAAAGATGGTTAGAGAATTAAATTGTATTAAAATTAAAAATCCAGCAACTAATTGAAAAAATAAAAAAAATAAAGCAGCTTTAGAAGATATATTCTTGGAAGCTAATGGGCGATCTTTTGTTCTTTCAACTTTAGAGTCATATTTTTGATCTAAGAAATCATTCCAAGTACAACCTGCCCCTCTCATTATTATTGAGCCGATAATAAAAAATATTATATATTCAATTTCCAAAGATTTATTAGAAAAAAAAGTGGCAGCTAGATAAGACCAAAGGCATGGCCACATTAGTAATTTAAAACCAATGGGCTTATCATACCTTGCGAGTTCATAAAAAGGCTTAATTTTTATTCTAAAATTATAAAATAAATTCGTTAAATTAATCATATTATTTCTCTTTTAATATCTGTTAACATGCTATTTTTTTAAAGGAAATATAATCATTTAATAACAAAGGAAAAAATGAAGAAAAATCTCAGAATATATTCAACAGAAAATCTTAAAAAAGGAAAATTAACTCTAAATAAAAAACAATCTCATTATTTGAAGAATGTTATGCGTATAGAGTTAAAAGATAAAATTTCGATTTTTAATGAAAAAGATGGGGAGTGGTTTGCTTCAATTATTTCTATAAGAAAGAATGAGTGTTCTATTTTAATAGAAGATTTTATAAAAGCTTCCGATATTTTTTATGATGTTTGGTTATTATTTGCACCTATAAAGCAGGCCCGATTAGATTATCTTTCTCAGAAAACTTGTGAGATGGGAGTTAAAAAATTATTTCCAATTTTTACTGAGTACACACAAGTTAAAAAAATTAATATAGATAGGATTAGGTCAAATCTAATTGAAGCCGCCGAACAATGCGACTTTAATAATATACCTGAGGTAAGTGAGGCTATGAATTTCAATTACATTTTGGATAATTGGGATAAATTTTTCGAGGATAGAAAAGTAATTTTTTGTGACGAGACTTCAAAATCAGATGTTCTTGAAATTTTGAATGATCAAAAAAATAAAGTTAACAGTAAATGGGCAATTATAGTTGGGCCTGAGGGTGGTTTTAGTGATTTTGAGAGAAACAATATTGAAAATAAAAATAACTCCATGTCTATTTCTTTGGGACCAAGAGTTATACGCTCAGATACAGCTGTGGTGGCAATTTTAGCAATTTTTCAAATGATAATCGGTGATTGGAAAAAATAGTAATAACTTGCTTTTTGTAGTATGAAACGATCTCTCTCTTTTTTTAGGTGTGATAATAGTGAAAAATAATTTTATAGAAATCCAATCAAAGGAAGATCTTATAAAACCATTTCAGGACGGTGAAAAGAAACCCTCTGACTTTAAAATAGGTACTGAGCACGAAAAATTTGTATTTCACCTCAACACACACAAACCTGTTTCATTTTCTGAGAAAAAAGGTATTGAAAACCTTTTAATTGCATTAAAAAAATATGGCTGGGAAAGTATTTTAGAGGATGGAAAAACTATTGGCTTAACTAGGGATAAATCATTAGGTGGCGGAACAATAACTCTTGAACCAGCTGGCCAGCTTGAACTTTCTGGGGCCCCTCTATCCAATATACATGAAACATTCAATGAGCTTGATGAACATAGAGATCAAATTTCAAAAGAGGGATCAAATTTAGGTCTTGGCTTTCTTGGCGCAGGTTTAACACCTGATTGGTCCTTTGATGAAATGCCAATAATGCCTAAGAGTCGTTATCAGATAATGAAAAACTATATGCCTAAAAAAGGAAATCTGGGTTTGGATATGATGTTTAGATCAACTACCATTCAGGTGAATTTAGACTATTCAAGTGAAAATGATATGGTTAAAAAGCTGAAGGTTTCTCTTGCATTACAGCCTATTGCAACAGCATTATTTGCAAATTCACCTTTTTTGGACGGTAATTTAACTGGATATAAGTCATTTAGAAGCCATATATGGACTGATACTGATCCAGATAGAACAGGAATGCTTCCTTTTGTTTTTGATGGTGAGATGAGTTATGAAAAATATGTTGATTATGCTCTTAAAGTTCCTATGTATTTTATTTATAGAGATGGAAATTATCTAGATGTTTCTGGTTTGTCGTTTGAAAGTTTCTTGAATGGCAATCTTGAACAACTTCCTAATGAAAAACCAAGCTTAACTGATTGGGAGAACCATTTAACAACAATTTTTCCAGAAGTAAGGCTTAAAAGCTTCCTAGAAATGCGAGGTGCAGATGGCGGTAGTTTTGAAAATGTATGCGCACTATCATCTTTTTGGGTTGGTCTCCTTTATAATTCAGACTCGCTTAATTCTTCTTTTGAGCTAATTAAGAATTTTAATATTAATCAATTACAAGAATTGAGAGTAGAAGTTGCAAAAAATGGACTTAATTCAATTATTAATAATATTAACATTAGAGATATTGCAAAAGAAGTTTTAAATTTATCAAGAGAAGGTTTAAAGGCTAGAAATATTCTAAATGAGAATGGAGATAACGAAGAAATTTATTTAGATCCATTGAAAAAAATATTATCTTCTGGTAACAGCTCTAGTGACGATCTAATACAAAAGTTTTCAAATAATTGGGATAAAAATCTTGTAAATATGTATAAAGAATATACATTTTAATTATTATTATTATTTGTATTAGCCAATTTAATGTGAGGAATAAATGAATTTTGATTTTTCTGAAGATCAGAAACTTTTAAAAGAACAGGTTGCGCGTTACCTATCTGATAATTGCCCTATAGAGGTTGTTAGAGGCGTTTTAGAAAGTGATGATTATTATTCAAGTTCTGTATGGAAAGGGCTTGTTGATTTAGGTTTAACAGGAACGACTATTCCTGAAGAATATGGCGGTCTTGGTCTTGGTCCTCTAGAGCTTTGTGTTATCGCTGAAGAGATTGGTAGAGCATCAGCTCCTGTTCCTTTTTCTTCATCTGTATATTTGGCAACAGAGGCTTTAAAGTTATTTGGGACAGATCTACAAAAAGAAAATTGGCTTCCAAAACTAGCCTCAGGTGAAATTATTGGAACCTTTGCTTTGCCTGAGAGTGCCATTGAGCCAAATGCAAATAATATCCAGTGTTCTTTCTCCTCTAATACAGTGAGTGGAGTTAAAATGCCTATACCAGACGGAAGTTATGCTGATATTTGTATAACAGTTGTCAAAAATAAAACAAAAGGTGGTGATGGGATAAGTATGGCAATAGTTCCATTGGATAACCCAAATGTTACAAAGAAATCACTTTCAACTTTAGATCAAACAAGAAACCACGCTGAGCTTACATTTAATAAAGCAGAAGCTGATTTAATGGATAATTCAGATGATGGTTGGAGTGATGTTCAGCAAATTCTTGATATAGGTGCTGTTCTTATAGCTTTTGAACAAATAGGTGGAGCAGAAGCATCATTAAGTATGGCTAAAGAATATGCTCTCGATAGATTTGCTTTTGGTAGGCAAATTGGATCTTATCAAGCAATAAAACATAAGCTTGCTGATATGTATATTAAGATAGAACTTGCTAAATCCAATAGTTACTTTGGGGCCATGATGTTAAATGATAATGGCTCTGATTTAAAAATTGCTGCTGCTGCATCAAGAGTAGCGGCGACCGATGCTTTTAACTATGCAGCTCAAGAAAATATCCAAACCCATGGTGGAATTGGTTTTACTTGGGAAGCTAATACCCAATTTTATTATAGAAGAAGTCAAGTTCTTGGTCTAGCCCTGGGTAGCATTGCTTCTTGGAAAGATAAGTTAGTTACTCAATTAGAAGAAAAAAATATTAATTAAGGAGATTCGTTTTGGACTTTAATGATACACCCGAAGAAAATAGTTTTAGATTAGAGGTTAGGGAATGGCTAAAAAATAATGCTAACCCGGATAAAAAAAGTGCTGGATATGTCCTAGATGAGGAAACTGGGGCTTTATCAAGAGCAAGAGAATGGCAAGCAAAAAAAGCTGAAGCTGGTTATGCAGCAATAACTTGGCCTGAAGAGTATGGTGGACTTGGAGGGACTTCAATTCAGTCAGTAATTTACTCTCAAGAGGAAGCAAAATATAATGTTCCAACAGGTTTTTTTGATATTGGCTTAGGAATGTGTATTCCAACTATGATGGCTTGGGCTACTAAAGAGCAAAATGAAAGATTTGTAGAGCCTGCGCTTTATGGAAAAGAGATTTGGTGTCAGTTATTTTCAGAGCCTTCTGCAGGATCAGATGTTGCTGGTATTAGAACTAAAGCAGAAAAGGATGGAGATGATTGGATAATCAACGGACAAAAAGTTTGGACTTCAGGGGCTCACTATTGTGATTTTGGTATTATTGTAGTTAGAACAGATCCAAATGTTCCTAAGCACAAAGGCTTGTCCTTTTTCTTTTTAGATATGAAGTCACCCGGTATAGAAATTAAACCTATAAGACAAATTTCTGGCGGTTCTAACTTTAATGAAGTATTTTTTACCGATGTTAGAGTTCCAGATAGCCAAAGATTAGGTGAAGTTGGGGAAGGTTGGAAAGTAGCACTAACGACCTTAATGAATGAACGTTTAGCTATTGGAGTTCCAAAATCAGCTGATTACCCATCACTAACTCAATTAGCAAAAGATGTAGTTTTGAATAACAAGCCTGCGATTAAAAATGACCTTGTTAGATCAAAAATTGCTGATTGGTATGTTCAGTCTGAAGGCCTAAAGTATACAAAAATGAGATCTTTAACATCTTTATCAAAAGGCGAGACACCTGGTCCTGAAAGTTCAATAGGTAAAGTTGTTTCAGCACCAAAAATGCAAGATTTAGCAAGTTTTGCTATGGATTTGCAAGGGGCTGCAGGGATTCTTAATGATCCAGATATTGCCTTAATGCATTCAATTTTCCAAAACCAATGGATGAGTGCTGCGGGTTATAGAATTGCTGGTGGAACAGATGAAATACTCCGGAATATAGTTGCAGAGAGAGTTTTAGGCCTTCCTCAGGATGTTCGTGTTGATAAAACAGCTCCTTTTAATGAGTTGGCAACATCTCGATAAAGGGTATATTAATTTTATTAATTGTATTTTGATTGATATCCTTAATTGATAGTGAAATTTTATTATTTTCATTAATTTCAATAAGACCATAATTTTCATCAAGAAAGGTAGCTCCCAATCTTTTAGGTCCTGGCTCTTCTTTGGCGCCAAAAAACTTCCCTGCTGGAAGATTTAATGAGCTCGATGTAAGTTCATATATTATTTTACCACCTTCAGTTTGATCTTTATAAATACCTGCACGATGCCTATCTCCAGAAAGTATTATTAAATTTCTAACTTTACTTATATCTATTAGATCATATAGGCGCTTTTTTTCGATCGGAAAATTACCCCATTTTTCAAATCCATGACCTTCCGCAATTACCTGTAAACTTGATATTAAAAATCTAATATCAGCTGGCTCATTAAACTTTTCTGATAGCCAAGACCATTGTTTATTTCCAAGCATAGTTTTTTTAGGTGAGAAATCTTTTATGTATCTTTCTTTGTAAGGCGNATCTCTTTTGTCGGTTGGCTTAAAGTTAGACTTAAAGTACCTAACATCTAAAAATATAAATTGTATAACAAGATTATTGCTTTTTCTTTTTGTTTCATAATTTAAGCCCCTAGATAAGCTTTGTTGATGATTATGAGGTATTTCCCAGAATTGTAGGAAAAGTTTTTTGGATTCGTCTTTATGAAGAAATTTTTCTCCCCCATCATTTTTTCCATAATCATGATCATCCCATATCGCCATAATTTCATTTGTTTCTTTTAATGATTTAAATGGAATTCTCTTTTTTTGATGAAGATATGCTTTTTTTAATTTATCTATCCCTCCTTTTTTCCAATCATCCCCATAAACATTATCACCAGCAAAAATAAAAATATCAGATTTTTCTTTTAGGATAGCTTTCCAAATTGGCTGATCATTCTCTTGTGTAAGGCATGAGCCTAAGATAATTTTTTTTATATCCTTAGAAAAAGATGAAGAGTTTGCTAACAATAGAATAATAAAAAATAATATCCGCATTACTTTCTATAAACTAGCTAAAAATAATCCTCAATTAGTTTATAAAAAAAGGGCGCTTAAAAGCGCCCTTAATTTGGTATTTATATAATATTAAAATTGATATTTAAATCCAACTTTTATTTGCCACACTGACTTACCGATATTTTGAGTTGGCTCACCATCAACTTTGAATGATTTGTATACATATCTTCCTTGATCATCAACCTCAGCCTCTACTATACCTCTAGAGTTTGACGTTGACCCACTGTAATTTTCAAATCCACCCCAATCGGAGTTCAATAGATTAAGAACATTTTCTATATCAAAATAGAAGATAGCTTTTCCTGGTATACCNCCAGANGGTAGNTGTTGAGCAANTCTTAAATCAAAAGTTCCTGCCCATGGACTATTAAAACTATTTCTTGGGACAGTAAAACCNCGATAAGCAGAAAGACCAGAGTCAGTTAAGAATTGTTCAAAGGCCGCTAAATCAAATCCTTCAGAAAAAATAACATTAGGATCATTAATAGATGGAACATAGAGNAATTCTATATTTTCTCCATC
The DNA here is from genome assembly GCA_002704345.1 of Rhodobiaceae bacterium. GTDB lineage: Bacteria > Pseudomonadota > Alphaproteobacteria > MED-G09 > MED-G09 > MED-G09. The sequence continues at coordinate 88,705 of PAGD01000002.1, forward strand.
TGTTCTATAGCCACTCATATCACCTCTGTAAGTATANCTAAANGGATTTCCTGATTGCCTAAAGCCGTTTAGACCAATGCTTGTTTCGAGATCTCCAAAAACATTACCTTTCCATGTTAAAGCATAATCAAAAGAGTGCTCTATTTCATAATGGGAAGGGCTATTAACGGGGTTTAGGTGATCAAATAATGGCATTCTAACTGCACTTGAAAAAATTATTGAGCTTGTCATCATATGAGCCATTTCTCTATCAGTATGTGCGTAACCTAAGTATAAATTTAATCCATTATCAAAAGATTTTTCCATAGAAATACCAAAAATACTTGTTTGTGGTTGAATATTTTTAAAGGTTGTTAGATAGCCAACATAACTACAGCCACCATACAAAGGCCTGTTATCAGCTAATGCATTACCCTTAGGATCACAACCGCCAATGTAAGCACCAACTGGATCTTCTTCTTCCATATGGATATAGTTAGCACGAATAGTTATTCCAGAATCAAGATCAGCAACAACGCCTAAACTCATTTTTGTAATAGACGGTATGCCAAAATCTTTATCCATCATTGCNGTATATCCACCGGTATCACCGATTTCATTCTGTACTAAAGCTAATGCTGCTTCACCAGGNTAACTCGCGGGAGTTCCAGGTGTAGGTAGATTATTGCTTTTTGCTCTAAGCTTGTTACCTGGAAGACCTAAACCAGTGTCTATGTAAGGGCCTCCAAACCAAACAGGTGGAAGATTTCCACTAAATTCACCCCAACCAAATGTGACCAAAACATTATCTTTAGCTTGCCAGTCTAATGAAAACCGCGGCATGATAATATCCTCACCATCGAGGTTAACATCATTTCTTGGAGCAGGACGAAAATCATCACCAGTCCAATTATACCAAAAAGAATTATACTCAGGTGTAGTATCTTGACTGATTTCTTCATAACGAAAGCCAATTCTTGCTGTTAAGTCAGAAGAAATATTCCAAGTATCTTGTAAGTAAATNATTGTGTAATCCATGTTAAAGCGACCTGCNGCATCCCTAGGATTATTAGTATCTGCATTTCTATAATCTANTTCTCTTAAATTACCTGCAATAAAATCTTCTANNGAGTTATAGTCATATTCACCAAGGCTATTNCTTGAAAACATATTAAACATATCGTTTTCCATNTTTTTATANCCTAGNGTGATTGCATGATCACCAATGTCATAATAACCTGCAACTTCGAATTGNTTTCTATTTGTTTGGATTTCNTTTGCATGACGATATTGATCAGGTCCAAAGAATACNGTNCCNCCNGAAGCAACACCAACTCCAACNTCTCCAATTGANGTTGATCCGACTGGAGTATTAGGATTCATAACATCTGTNTCNGAATACATNANNCGAGTAGANAAATTATCAGACCAATCNGAATTTANTTCAAATTTTATNGTTTCATATTCTTTATTNATTTTNTACCAATCACTTGATANNGGNANNGCANANGANCTNTTCCAGTAAGCGCTTTCTGTAAANCCATCAACATGNATATATTCTAAAGTAAGNGCTTGGNTATCAGTTANATTAGCGTCTATTCTCAGGAAAGTTTTTTCATCTTCNTCTTCAAGNCCTTTATTATACGAACCAGCATCATANCCAATNANATCTTTTGCAGCTTGNATTACNGCATCTGCCTCAGCTTTAGTNACTANACCTGATTGGAAAGCNTGCATTTGAATTGGATCAGAGGCTTCATATTTTTCATAACCAAATGAAAAGAAAAGCTTGTCTTTNATNATTGGACCTTGAAGNGCTATTGAAAATAANTCTGTATCTGGGTCNGCATTATCAGCTTTTTNACCAAAAGGTTCGTCGCCACTTGTTTGCGAAGATTCAATTGTNAANGANCCATGAAAATCATTTGTACCGGCTTTGGTCGTTAAAACAATATTTCCGCTAGAAGCNTCNCCNAATTCAGCATCAAAGTTTGCAATTTTTACTGANACNTGATCAATAACNTCAATTGATAAAGGCATTCTATTNGTTGGATAAGCATTNGAACTTAAGCCGTATGAATCGTTAGCNCTNACTCCATCAATAATNAANCCAATTAATCTNGGCATACCACCANCAAANGATAACTGATCGTTGTTATCAACAGTAACAAATGGATCAAGTTTAGCTATATCTTTTATATCNCGATCAATTGAAGGTAATGTTGANATATCNTCAGAGTCAAAAGTTGATCCTGGTCCAACNCCTAGGCCACTAAAATCAGANGCTTTTGCTGTCACAACAATTTCTTCAACACTACTAGATCCAAGNGAAAATGATACNNTTGANTCACTTCCNAGNCTTGTAAATATATTACTTCTTACAGATGATTGTCCTGATTTTGTTACTGTTACTTTAAAGGGACCACCCAACCTGAGNCCTCTTGAGTAAAANGCNCCTGAATTTCCNGAAGATGTNGAAGATTTACTTCCAGANGGAATATGTNTNATTTGAACTGATGCACCGGAAACTGGATTACCTGNTTCATCGGTTACTGAGCCACGAATAATTCCNGTAGTTTGTTCAGCNAATANTTCTGAAGAATTTATAGTAAATATNANACATGTGAAGGTTAGTAGAAGGGACAGTCTAATTAAAGGTTTAATATATTTCATGAGGATCCTCTCNAATTTTAATANATATTNNNNATNATATTGGCATANTATTAAATTTTTTTAAAATTTATATTACAGTTATATAACTTTTTATAACTTTTCTTAATTAATAGTATGAATTACTATTATTTANTTAAAAAATACAATATAGAATGCTTTAAAAATTTTATTTGATTGTTATAACTGAAATAATTTAAAAAAATGAAAGGAATAACCTGATGTCTCATAAATTTTGTGTTGCACCAATGATTGATGTAACGAATAGACATTGTCGTTTTTTCTTTAGAAAATTTAGTAAACATTCAAGACTNTATACTGAAATGATTGTTGCCGAAGCTATTACACATGGCGATAAGGATTTTTTATTAGGATTTGACAATATAGAGCATCCCGTAGCTCTTCAACTTGCAGGTTCGAATCCAAGACTATTGGCAAATGCTGCCTTGATCGGAGAAGGATATGGATATGACGAAATCAATTTGAATATTGGGTGTCCATCGAAACGGGTTCAGGCAGGAAATTTTGGCGCCTGTTTAATGGCTGATCCTAAACTTGTAGCTGAATGTGTTGAAAGAATAAAAGAAAAGGTAAGTATACCTGTAACTATTAAGTGTAGAATTGGTATCGATGATTATAATCCTGATGAAATGCTTCCTGAGTTTGTTGAAACACTTGTTAAATCTGGAGTTTCAACCTTTATAATCCATGCCCGCAAAGCAATGTTAGAGGGTTTAGATCCAAAACAAAATAGAGAAATACCTCCACTTGATTATGATATAGTCCGTATGATTAAAAGAAAGTGGCCAGAATTAAATATAGTTTTAAATGGTGGCCTATTAACACCATATTCTGCAAAAACTGAAATATCTGCATCGAAAGGTATAGCTCTTGATGGTGTCATGATTGGACGAGCAGTTTTAGAAAACCCATACTCTATAATAGATGTTGATAATTTATTTTATGATGATAATTCTTTAGTTCCCTCGAGAATTAAGATAGCTGAAGATATGATTTATTATCTTGAAGATTGTGCACAAAAAGGAATTCCAATAAATATTATTACACAAAATATGCTAGGCCTTTTTCATGGTTGCCGTGGTGCTAAGGTCTGGAGAAGTTACTTAAGTCATCAGGCTCCAAGAAGAAGAGATGATCCAAAAGTTCTATCTGAAGCAATAAATTTAGTATTAGAAGCTCAAAANGAGGCAGCTTAATGGGCGATGAGATTTTATCTTTATTACCTTTTGCATTAATCATTTCATTGTCNGGTTTTATCTCTGGTTATATGGCNGGTCTTTTAGGTGTTGGCGGAGGAATAGTTATTGTTCCTGTTTTGTATTATTTTTTATCGTTAGTAGGAGTTTCTCAAGATATTGTAATGCATATCTCAGTTGCCACCTCGTTAGCAGTTATAATTCCAACGGGNTGGAGATCATACAAATCTCATAAAGATAATAATAGTGTGGATTTCGATGTTTTGAAGGCCTGGTTATTTCCTACAATGCTAGGATCTNTGATTGGTGCAAATATAGCAGGTATAATTTCAGGTTTTTGGCTAACATTTATTTTTGCTNTAATTGCNCTNTTAGTTTCAGTTAATTTATTTTTCGGTAAAGAAAATATAAAGTTNGGAGANAATATACCAAANGGNATTTATGGAAATATTATACCTTTATCCGTTGGAGCATTNTCNTCNATGTTAGGAATTGGCGGCGGTACNTTTAATGTAAGTATTATGACTTTATTTGGTCGTTCAATNCATAAAGCAGTAGGAACTGCATCNGGNNTAGGTTTTTATTTNGCNATTCCAGGAACATTATTTTTTATAATNACNGGGTGGGGTATTGAGGGCCTTCCTCCNGGGTCTTTAGGTTATGTGAATCTTATTGGTTTAATTCTAATTGCACCCATATCAACTCTTGCTGCCCCAATCGGAGCAAGGTCAGCTCATAATTTAAAAAAGAATATTTTAACAAATATTTTTGCAACTTTTTTATTATTTACATCTATAAGAATGTTTTTAGAAATTTTTTAGATTGATTGATCGTAAGGTCCTATATCTTTAAATTTTTTTAAAATTTCATCTATAAATTTAAAGATACTTTTTAAAATATTTTCAGAATTTGGACTTTCACAAACAACAACTAGGTTAGGAGTATTGGATGAGGCCCTTATTAAGCCCCAGCTTCCATCCTCTAAAGTAAACCTAATCCCATTAACCTTAAGAAGAGTTATAATTTTTTGACCTTCAATCTTTGTATTTTTTTTATATTTTTCTTCAATAATTTCTATAATTTTTTCTATTATTTGGTATTTTTTCTCATCAGGGCATTCAGGTGACATAGTTGGAGAATTAAAAGTCTTAGGTAGTTCATTTTTTAGATCAGAAATATCCTTTTTAGGATTTCCATCTAAAAGTTTGCAAACCTCTATTGCCGATAAACAGGCATCATCATAACCTCTTCCAATGGGGTTATTAAAAAAGTAATGACCGGATCTTTCAAAACCAGCTAAAGCACCTAATTCAAAAGTTTTTTGTTTAATATAGCTGTGACCTGTTTTCCAAAACTCAACCGAGGCTTTATTTAATTTTAATTTCTTATCTGTTGCAAATAATCCTGTAGATTTAACATCAACAACAAAGCTTGCTTTTTTATATGAGTCCGAAAAATTCCTTGCTAATATAAGACCCATGATATCTGAAAATATTTCATTACCTTTGTTGTCAACATAACCACATCTGTCACCATCACCATCAAACGCAAAACCAATATCTGCATTATTTTTTATTACCTCATTACTTAAATCATTTAGCATAATTAAATCTTCTGGATTTGGATTATAATTAGGAAAATTATAATCCAAATCACAGTGAAGTTTTATTACTTCAACACCTATAGCCTTAAGAGCCTCAGGAGCAAAAATACCTGACGTACCATTGCCACAAGCAACAACTGCTTTTATTTTTCTTTTGATTTTAATATTTGATGTTAAATCATTTAAATATTCTTTGTTTAAACCTTCAATATACTTATATGTACCAATATTTTTTTTATATTCTAACTTATCAAGGCTTATTTCTTTGAGCCTTTGCATTAAATGAGGACCAAATGTTAAAGGCCTGTCTATGCCCATTTTAAATCCAGTCCAGCCATTTTTATTGTGACTGGCGGTAACCATTGCAACTGATTTACAGTCTAAAAAAAATTGAGCAAAGTATGCGCCTGGAGAAACAGTTAATCCCACATCATAAACATTTATACCTGATGATAACAAACCTGAGATAAGAGATTTTTTTACTTCCTCAGAATAGGATCTATAATCATGGCCAACAATAATTTCTGGTTTAATTTTTTCTTCAGCCATTAGGACACCTAAGCTTGCCCCAAATTTTTTTATACCACTTAGATTTATCTGTTCAGGGTATAGCCATCTAGCATCATATTCTCTAAAACCAAATTCAGAAATTTTTGGAGTTTCTGAAAATTCTTGAATTTTAAATTCATCTAGTTCCATAAATTTTTCAATTATTTATTAATTGTCTCCATAGCTTTTTCAAAAACTTTTCCTGTTTGCTCCCCGCCATTATTAAATGCTTTTGCTTCTGAAAAATCAGATATTTTATCCCAATTTTCTAAAATATCCTCGGCTGTTGCATTTAACCCTAAGCTAAGTCCATCTGCTTCCATTATTTTTGAAACAGAATACACTCCTGCACCAGCGCATAAAATCGTACCGGTTGGGGCATTATCTGAAACCAAGTATATAGCGGCTGGCGTAACACTTTCAGGAGTTAAAAGTTGTTCAGCTTCTGGTGGCATTAGGTTTGCTGTCATTCTTGTGTATGCTACCGGTGTTAGGGCATTACAATGAATATTATATTTTTGTCCTTCCAGTTTTAGTGTATTCATAAAGCCTACTAANCCAAGTTTAGCTGAACCATAATTTGTTTGACCAAAATTTCCATAAAGGCCAGAAGATGAAGATGTTACAAGAATTCTTCCATAATTTTGTTCCTTCATAATCTCCCATACTGCTTTAGTGGGTTTTACTGAGCCAATAAGGTGAACATTAAGGACTTTTTCAAAATCATCAATTTCCATTTTCGAGAAAGATTTATCAATTAATATACCCGCATTATTTATAAGTATGTCAATACGACCAAATTCATCCATTGCTTGATCAATCATTAATTTAACACCCTTATCATCTGTTACAGAAGAGCCATTAGGTATTGCTTGTCCTCCTAAACCTATGATTTCTTTGACAACTTGTTCGGCTGATTCTGATGACCCACCTGATCCATCAACTGAACCTCCAAGATCATTAACAATAATTTTCGCTCCTCTTTTTGCTAACTCTAGAGCATGAGATTTTCCAAGGCCTCCTCCTGCACCAGTTATAATTGCTACCTTATCATTGAACTCAATAGTCATCTTACTCTCCGTAATTTTTGATTATTATTATTAAATAATTAATGGTTAAATTAACAATTAAAGATAGAATGTCATTAAATTTTTTAATAAGTTTTTTTTTAAAGGAGAAAATATGCTTTTTTTTGATGGTGGAGGAGCTCCTAATGCTCGTCGTGTAAGGATTTACCTATCTGAAAAGGGGATTGATATTCCTATACAGTCAATCGACATCATGAAGAGCGAACATAAGACTGAAGAGTATAAAAAAATAAGCCCTCTTTCTCAAGTTCCAGCACTTGAATTAGACGACGGAACATTCATCACAGAGTCTATTGCAATCTGTAGATATCTTGAGGCTCTTTATCCAGAACCAAATTTAATGGGAGCTGATCCTTATGAAATTGCTCAAATAGAAATGTGGCAAAGACGTTTGGAGCTTCTCTTAATGATACCAATTGCATCAGTTTTTCGACATGGTCATCCAGCTATGGCACATCTTGAAAATCAAGTACCTGAATGGGCTGATGCAAATAAACCAAGGATAATAAATTTCTATAATTGGCTGGATAATCAAATGAATGGAAAAGATTTTATATGCCTTGATAGGTATACTCTTGCAGATATTACAGCTCTAACATGTTTTGAATTTGCTAAATGGCCAAAAATAATTATTCCAGAAAATTGTAAGAATCTTAAAAAATATTACCAAATGTTAGCAGATAGACCCAGTGCTGGAGCATAAAAAAGTCTTAACTTCTTGACCTATAAACCTTTTTTAAATAGAAAAAAAAAGTCAGATGGTTGGATGATCGCTTTTTAAGAGAGGAAAGTCCGGGCTCCATGAGACACGGTGCCGGGTAACACCCGGCGAGGGTGACCTTAGGGAAAGTGCCACAGAAAATATACCGCCTTTATGGTAAGGGTGAAAAGGTGNGGTAAGAGCGCACCGCATATATGGTAANATATATGGCAGGGTAAACCCCACCGGGAGCAAGACCAAATAGGAATAACGTTGGTTTATACCAGGAATGTCTCGTTCTAGTTATTCGGGTAGGTTGCTAGAAATATACGGTAACGTGTATTCCAGATGAATGATCATCACCGTTTATTCGGACAGAACCCGGCTTATAGACCATCTGACAATTTTATTTAATTTATATAATTTTTTCAATACTTTATACTGTNTTATTAATTTTTTTATTTCTTTTCCCATTGACTCCCATAATATCCCATGATAATCCATATTAGATCTTGATTAATAAGATTTGGGTATTGCTTTGCTTAAATAGAATAAAGGGTTTGATTTGAAAATTTTTATGTCCAGTGCTGTTAATAAGATAGACTCAAAGGGTAGGGTTTCAATTCCAGCTCCTTTTAGGTCTGTTCTAGAATTTCAAGGGTACCCAGGTGTTTACCTTTTTCCTTCTTTTACATCAAATGCAATTGATGGAGGAGGGCAAGATCTAATAGATCAAATTTCTCTTAGCGTAGAAAAAATGCAATTGTTTGCTGAAGAGACAGATGCTTTATCTACTGCATTATTTTCTGATACNTACAGTTTGTCTTATGATCAGGATGGAAGAATTTCTTTACCAGAAATATTTATTGAACACGCAAATCTAAGTGAGCGTGTTATTTTTGTCGGTCAAGGTAGAAAGTTTCAAATGTGGAATCCCGAAAATTTCGATGAATTCAAAAGAGACTCAAAAATTAAAGCACTTGAGCATCGAAATTTAATAGGACCATCTCATATTGATAACTTTAATAAAGAGGCATTAGACTGATGGAACAAGAGAGCTTTCTTCATAAATCAATTATGTTGGATGAAGTTATTAGCATTTTAAATCCTTCTGAAAATGAAATTTATGTAGATTGTACTCTTGGAGCAGGTGGGCATACTCGTCAGATTTTAAAAACTTCTAAATGCAATGTTATTGGCATAGATAGGGATCCCTCAACTTTTTTATTAAACAAAGAAGAATATATTTCATATGGCAAAAGGCTATCACTTGTAGAAGGTAAATTTGGTGACTTAGAAAACCATATTACAACTCTAGGTATTGAAAAAGTTGATGCAATCTTTTTTGATCTTGGTGTTTCATCTATGCAGCTAGATAATGCTGACAGGGGTTTTTCATTTAGGTTTGATGCACCTTTAGATATGCGAATGGGAAATGATGGCCAAACTGCATTTGAGATAGTNAATAAGTATAAAGAGGCAGATCTTGCAAATATAATTTTTAGATATGGTGAAGAAAGGCAATCAAGAAAAATAGCTCATAGAATTGTTGAACATAGGAAGCAAAAGAAAATAGAAACAACATTTGAGTTGTCGGAAATTATTAAAAGCGCCACTAATAAAAAATATTCAAAAATTCACCCTTCCACTAAAACCTTTCAAGGATTAAGAATATTTTTAAATGATGAATTAAAGGAGTTATATAAAGCTCTTGTTGCTTCAGAAAATCTTTTAAATGAAAATGGAAGATTAATAGTAATAGCATTTCACTCCCTTGAGGATAGAATTGTCAAAAATTTTTTAAGATTCAATTCTATTTCAGAAAAAAGATATAAGTTGGGGGAATCTTCACATTCTTTTTTTTATAAAAATAAAAGAGTTTCGAAACCAAGTGATGATGAAATAAAAAATAATCCAAGAGCAAGATCTGCTCGTCTNAGGTATGCATATAAAACCGCNATAAACACAAATTCTAAATCAGANCACAGTTACTATAAGTATGGTGGAATAGATGTTTAAAGTATTTGTTTATAGTTTATTTTTAACATTTATAAGTTTGATAGTTTTTAATCAGATAATAAGTCATGAGATAAAGAATCAAACTAGAGAGCTAAATAAAATTAATTCTTCGATTCGTTATCAGGAAAATAAAGAAATTCTTTTAAAGACTGATTGGGTCGTAAGGACAAGCCCTGCAAGGCTAAAAGATTTAGCNGAAAAACACTTTACAAAACTAAGGTTAGAGCCAGCAAAAGGTGAAAATATAAAATTNATTAAGCTTGAAGAAGAAAAAAAATAAATGGGAAAGATATTTAAAAATAAGCTAATAAAGACAAAAGTAATAGCAGGTGATGATATTGGGGTTTTTTTTAAGGCTGATACAGNTAATACTAATGATGAATTATTAACAAACAATTCATTAAAAGTTAGCAAGGAAAGACTTCATTTAGCAAAATTTTTCTTTGTTTTGATATTTTCTATTTTTATTATAAGAAGCACTTCTTTGGCAATTTTTCCTGGTGAGGTAAGAAGTGTTCCTAGAAGCATAGTATCAAAAACAATAGAAAATCCTTTACCAGAAGTTTTTGACAGAAATAATAAATTATTGGTCACTAGTGTTAAGACAAAAAGAGCTTCAATTAGGAACCCTATTAACCCAGAAGAAACAGCTAGGCTAATCAAGGCTGTTTTGCCTGCATGGGATGAAAATAGATTAATAGAAAAGCTTAAAAAAAGGAGTTATGTTGAGCTGGCCGACAATATAAGTGATATTGAACATTATGATATACTTAATTCAGGAGTTGCCGAGGTAGAATTTCATCCAGTTTGGAGAAGGATTTATACAAATAAGGAGTTGGCCTCTCATATTATAGGTTATTCAGGTAGAGATTTAGTGGGTCTTTCAGGAATTGAGAAAACGATACCAAAATCTAAATTACTTCATAATAATATAAAGCTAAGTATTGATATTACTGTTCAGTTTCATTTAGAAGATGAAATAAAAAAAGGAATGAAGTTATATAATGCTGATAGTGGCTTTGGAGTAATTATTGATGTTATTAGTGGTGAAGTTATTGCCTCAGCATCACTCCCAACTTTTGACCCTAATACAATAAATCAAAATTATTCTAATTCTGAATATAAAAAATCAACATTCAACCAAGTTATGCAGGGAAGTTATGAACTTGGCTCAGTTATGAAAATTTTAACTTTAGCCATGGCTCTTGAGTATAATAAGATTAATTTAAGTGATGTGTTTGACGATACTTTATGTATTAAAATTGCCGCTAACAGATGTTTAAATAATTATAATAATGACAATGCTTTGGAGCCAATCAAGCCAGTAAAATGTCTAGTAAGATCCTCAAATAGATGTATGGCTCAAATAGCCCAACTTGTTGGAAGATCAAAACAAAAAACTTTTCTTCAAGATGTCGGCTTGCTTGATGAATATTTCCTTGAGATTTTTGAAACAGGCTCACCAATACTTCCTGATAAGTGGACTAATAATTCTATGATTACTATTTCTTTTGGTCAGGGGTTAGGTGTTGTACCTTTATCTTTTGCATCTGGAATAGCATCAATTATAAACGGTGGATATAAGATAAAACCAACGCTTTATGCTGTAAACGACTCTGATCAGAGAGGAGAATCTATAGTTAGAGAAGAAGTTAGTGAAAAAATTAGATACGCAATGAGACAGGTTGTGAAAAATGGATCTGGTAAAAAAGCAGATATTTTAGGATATGCGGTGATAGGAAAAACAGGAACTGCAGATATACCATGTGAGGGGTCGTACGGAGGATGTGGAATTCGAACCTCTTTTGTTGGTGCTTTTCCAGGATGGAATCCTAGGTATGCTCTCTTGGTAAGCTTTGAAAGACCAAAAGCAAATATTAAAAAAGGTATCTTAAGAAACAGCTCTTATTGGAATGCAGGTCCAGCCGCTGGAAATATTATTAAGCTAGTCGCTCCAATACTTGGCGTTGAGTATAATGAAACCAAAGAAATCGAACTACCTCTGCAAAATGATTTTATAAACGCTCACCCAAAAGAGACTTTGTAATGCTAAATTTATGTACAATAGATAGCTCAATAACAAAAGATGTTATTATTTCAGGAATACAAAACAATAGTAAAAATATTAAAAAAGGGGATCTTTTCGTTGCAATTAAAGGCTCTAGTAAAAATGGTGTAAATTTTATTAATGAAGCAATTGATTCCGGCGCATCTGCTGTCTTGACATCCGATAAAACTTTAAATTCCTCGGATTATAAAGTCCCAATTATTTTTGATGAAAACCCTAGAAAGAAATTATCTGAGATATCAANATTATTTTTTCCAAATACGCCTGAGATTATTTGTGGTGTTACAGGAACCAATGGAAAGACTTCCACAGTAGATTTTTTATATCAAATATGGACTCTCCTTGATATTAATGCGGCTAGAATAGGTACACTAGGAGTTAAATCAAAAGAATTTAATTTTGAAACAAAAAATACCACACCTGATCCAATTGATTTGCATAAAATTATCAATAATTTATCCTTATCAGGTGTTTCGCATCTTGCACTAGAGGTATCGAGTCATGCAATAGATCAATGCCGTATAAATTCTATTGATTTTAACTCAGCTTGTTTTACTAATCTTAGTTTAGATCATTTAGATTATCATAATTCATTAGAAAATTACTCTAATGTAAAGTTTAGTCTTTTTAAAAATATACTTCCTATGGATAGGGCTTCAGTTATTTGTACTGAGAGTAAGGAAGGAAAAGACTTTTCAAAAGCATTAAAATTATTGAATAAAAAAACCATGGAAATTGGTAAGAATTCCGAATTCATAAATATAGAATCTGTAAAAAAATATGATAGTGGTAATGAAGTCGAAATAACATTTCAGGGCGAACCCTTTAAATTTATATTAGGCTTTGCTCCGTATTTTCAAATATTAAACATTCTTTGCGCTGCAGGTTTAGCAATTGTTTCTGGATGTAATTATAAGGAAGTTTTTTCAGTTTTAGAAAAAATCGAACCTGTTAAAGGTCGTTATGAGATAATTAAATCAAATAATTATTCTAATATAATTATTGATTATGCTCATACACCTGAAGCCTTATCTTATGTTTTGAGAGATATTAAAAAAGAAAGTACAGGAAAAGTAGTTCTTGTTTTTGGATGTGGCGGTAGTCGAGATCAATCAAAAAGACCATTGATGGGTAGAGTTGCAGAAAAGTATTGTGATGAAATAATTATAACTAATGATAATCCTAGAGATGAAGATCCATCTCTTATTGCAGATCAAATATTAAAGGGTTGTCCTAAAGCGAGAGTAATACTTGATAGAGCCGAGGCTATTAAATGTGGGATATCAAAGATAAAAAATAATGATGTTTTATTGATAGCAGGAAAAGGGCATGAAGAGACTCAAACTATAGGAAATCATATAAACCCTTTCTCCGATCGTGATGTAATTAGAAGTTTTTGCGAGGCTTCAAATGAGTAGTATTTTATGGTCAGGCTCAGAAGTCCTTAATGCTATAAAGGGACACGGACCCTCCAAGTGGNTAGCTTATGGAGTTTCTATTGATACAAGAACTTTAAAGAAAGGTGATATATTTTTTGCATTAGCTGGTCCAAATTATGATGGTCATCAATTTATTTCTGAGGCAATTAAGAAAGGTGCTTCAGTAGTAATTTCTAATGCTCCTTCATCAGACTTTAATGATAAAGTTGTAATAGTTAATGATGTTTTAAATGCTTTGATTGAATTAGGTAAATTTTCAAGAAAAAGAAATAAAGGCAAGATTATTGCCATAACTGGAAGCTCAGGAAAGACGACTGTNAAAGAGATGTTGGCTTTATCACTTTGTAAGTTAGGAAATATTCATTATTCCGAAGCTTCTTATAATAATAAAATTGGGGTTGCNCTATCTTTGGCAAGAATGCCAGTTGATTCAGATTTTTCTATTTTTGAACTTGGTATGAATAGACTTGGAGAAATTTCTTATTTAAGTGATTTAGTCCAACCGCATGTTGCTTTGATTAATAATGTTGGTAGTGCTCATATTGGATATTTTCAATCAAAAAAAGATATTAAAAAAGCCAAAATTGAAATTATTGAAGGCATAACTCCTAACGGTAAATTAATTATAAATGATGACATAAATTTAAATACTCATCATAAGAAAAATCTAGAAAAGAAAAATATTGAAATCTTGAGATTTGGGTACAAGAGAAANTCAGATTTAATTTTAAAGAAATATCAATTTTTTCCAAAACTTTCAAAGATAGATGCACTTATAAATAATATNAATATATCATTTAGCTTAAATGCACCTGGCGAGCATATGGCAATGAATTCTATAGCTGTTCTTGGATTAAGCATTTCACTAGGTTTTGATATTAATAAAATTATTANACCTCTTTCTTGTTTTGAGGCTATAAAAGGTCGAGGAATGATTTACGATCTATCGATTGAAGGAAAATTTTTTCAAGCAATAGATGAAAGTTATAATGCTAATCCAGAATCAACAAAATCATCAATAAANCTTTTGTCCGAAATTGATTATCTAAAATCTAAAAGAAAAATTTTAGTTTTGGGTGATATGATGGAATTAGGTAATTTTTCCAAAGCAATGCATATTGAAATGGCTAATTTTATAAATAATTCTGACGTTAATTTAGTTTTTTGTATTGGATATGAGACAAGGAATTTATGGGAATATCTAAATGAGAGTAAAAAAGGTTTTTATTCAAATGAATCGGAAATATTAATTAAATCTCTTTTTAATAAAATAAAAGATAATGATTTAATTCTATTCAAAGGATCCTCAAAGAGTCGGGTTAATAATATTCTAGACTCACTAAAAGAAGAGAAATTAAAAAGGAATATTGCCTAGTGATTCTCTATATCTTAAATAATTTTTTTTCTGATATCCCTTTCTTAAATTTATTTAATTATCTTACCGTTAGATCTGCCCTTGCAATTATTACCTCTTTATTGATTTGCCTAGTTATGGGTCCAAAATTTATACATTTCATGGAGTTAAAACAAGAAAAAGGACAACCTATAAGGGTTGATGGACCACAATCACATATTCTTACTAAAAAGGGTACACCTACAATGGGGGGAGTTTTAATTCTTTTTTCCTTAGTTTTTAGTTCATTAATTTGGTCAGATTTAAATAATAATTTTGTATGGATCGTTCTATATACAACCCTAAGTTTCGGTGTTCTTGGTTTTATAGATGATATGAAAAAGNTTTTAAACTTTTCATCCGATGGCGTTATGTGGAAAGTTAAGTTATTTTTTCAAATTCTAATATCTCTATCAACAATAATTTTAATTCTTAATAATTTTCCAGAAACTAATTATTATTCTATTTCATTTCCTTTTTTTAAGTCTCCTTTAATTGTTTATGGCTGGTTTTATGTTGTCTTTTGTTTGTGTGTTTTAGTTGGGACATCAAATGCTGTTAACCTTACAGACGGACTAGATGGGNTAGCAATTATTCCNGTTATGATTACCGCATCATCAATGGGTTTAATTGCCTATTTGGCAGGTAACTATATTTTTTCAAATTATTTATATATTCAGTTTATTCCTGANGTAGGAGAGCTAGTAATAATTTGTGCAGCTCTTTTTGGATCTGGATTAGGTTTTTTATGGTTTAACGCACCTCCAGCTATGATTTTTATGGGTGATACCGGATCATTATCATTGGGGGGTCTTATTGCTTCAATTGCGATATCAGTTAAGCATGAAATTGTCCTTTTTATAATTGGAGGACTTTTTGTTTTAGAGGCTGCATCAGTTATTATTCAGGTTACCTCTTATAAATTAACAGGAAAAAGAGTTTTTAGAATGGCTCCACTACATCATCATTACGAACAAAAAGGGTGGTCAGAATCTACTGTGGTTATTAGATTTTGGATTATTTCATTAATACTAGCAATTATTGGGTTAGCAACTCTTAAGTTAAGGTAAAATGCTTGATTTTAAAAAATATGATTCAAAAAAAATTGGAATTCTTGGTCTTGGGATGACTGGGCAATCTATTTTTAATTCCTTAAGCCAAAGTAAAGCTGAAATTTTCTTATGGGATGATAACGTTAGCATAAGAGAAAAAAGTTTATACTGCCATGAAAAGATAAAAAATATAAATGATTGGCCATGGGAGAGGCTTGATTATTTTTTTCCTTCGCCAGGTGTAGACTTAAAGAAAAATTTTTATTCAGAAAAGCTTAAAAAGTATAAGACAAAATTAATGAGCGATATCTCACTTTTTGAAGAGGCCAGGGGTAGTGTTTTTCCATCAGGGACTTTAATTGCTATAACTGGAACAAATGGAAAATCTTCAACGGCAATTATGCTTTATGAAATTCTAAAAAGCGAAGGTCGTGATGTTAGATTAGGGGGTAATATTGGTATACCTATCTTAAGCTTGGAACCAGGAACTAATCAGACGATATATATAGTTGAAATATCCTCATTTCAAATTGAATTAACAGAGAATATTAAACCAGAAATCGCAGTTTTATTAAATATATCAGAAGATCACCTAGATAGACACTCATCTATTGAAGAATATAGAGATATCAAAAGTAGAATTTTTAAAAATCAAAATATAGATAATTTTTCAATAATTTCTAATGAAGACGAACAAACTAATTTTGTTTCAAAGATGAATTTTGTATCCAAAAAAATAATTTTAAAGAAATCAAAAAATCTAGACGATAAGAATTACTATTTTAAAAACTTAAATATAATAAGGAGGATTTTAAAGATATTAAATGTTCCTGATATTTCTGTAGAGAGAGGGATTAAAAATTTTAAAGGTCTTAGCCATCGTATGGAGCTTGTTTGTCAAAATGATAAAATAAAATTTATAAATGATTCTAAAGCCACTAATGCTTCTGCAACTAATATGGCCTTTAGTTTAAATAAAAAAATTTTTTGGATTGGAGGAGGGGACTCTAAGGGTAACGACTTGTCGAAAATAAATTTACTTTCTAAAAACTTAGATGGAGTTTTTTTAATCGGATCATCTGCTCAAAAAATCTTTAACTTAACTCCAAAATCTAAAAAGCCTATAATTTTTAAAAATCTAATTTCTGCAACAAAAGCTGCCTATAAAGAAGCGATAAAATCCGGAGGAGGTTGTATTCTTCTTTCACCGGGTTGTAGCTCGCATGATCAATTTATAAGTTACGAAGAAAGAGGTGAGATATTTTCTAAGACTGCTTTATCACTAATTGGTTTGGAGAGATAAATGTTAAGAATTTCTCGAACAAATATAGGGCCTGTTGGTTTGTGGTGGTATACCGTAGATCGGTGGATGCTTTTTGGGTTAATTCTTCTTGGTTTTATTGGTTTATTTTTTTCTTTGGCGGTGAGTCCTGCTGAAGCAATAAGTATTAAGACAGATACGTATTTTTTTCTTACTAGACATTTAATTTATTGTTTTATTTCATTATTTTTTCTTATTGTTGTCTCAATCCTACCTGCTGGAAAAATAAGAAAGCTCTCTCTAATAATATTTATNGGCAGTCTAATTGGAATTTTTTTAACACTTACTGTTGGTATTAATAGTGGAGGGGCATCAAGGTGGTTACCTNTTTTTGGTTTTACTATTCAGCCATCAGAATTTTTAAAACCATCCTTAGTTATTGTTGTATCGTGGTTTTTAGCAAGAGCAAGATTAGAAGGAAATACNTCACTTCAAATTATTCCTGCAATTTTATTATTTTTAAGTATATTTCTATTATTACAGCAACCTGATGTAGGGCAAACTATTTTAATAATTATTACCGTAATGGGTTTAATGTTTTTTAATGGTCTTCCATGGAAGATTGTCATTGGTTTAATTTCATTTTCAATTTTGGGTGGAATATTCTTATATTTTAATTTCTCNCATGTATCNTTGAGAGTTGATAATTGGGTTAACGCTTGGTTTAACTCTGATTCATTGGAATCCAGACCTACACAGATGTCATCTGCAATAGACGCTTTTGAGAACGGAGGTCTTTTTGGGCAAGGTATTGGAGAGGGTTGGATGAAATATAATTTACCAGATGCTTATACTGATTTTATATTCGCTGCGGTTGCAGAGGAAGG
This sequence comes from Rhodobiaceae bacterium, assembly GCA_002704345.1. Taxonomy (GTDB): domain Bacteria; phylum Pseudomonadota; class Alphaproteobacteria; order MED-G09; family MED-G09; genus MED-G09. Next base: position 106,630 of record PAGD01000002.1, read on the forward strand.
GGGGTTATTTTTTATTTTATTAATTATTTTAATTTATGGATTTATAATAATAAGAGGATTTTCTAAAATTCAAACTTTAAATAATTATTTTAATCAGCTTGCTGCCTCTGGATTGCTATTAATATTTGGCCTTCAAACTTTATTCCATATGGCAGTAAACTTAAGTTTAGTTCCAGCCAAAGGNATGACGCTCCCTTTTATATCTTATGGAGGATCTTCCATTATGGCTTTAGGGATATGTATGGGTATGTTTTTATCTTTAACAAAAAAGGATGATCCGCGTATCAAATCTAAAAATTCAGATTTAAATTACTCAGGTATTCAATTTTAAAATGAAAAAAGAAAATGATAAAAATATTTTATTAGCTGCTGGTGGAACTGGAGGACATCTCTATGGAGCTGAAAGCTTAGCCTCTGAGCTATCTTTGAGAGGCTTTAATCCTTTTCTTTTTACAGACAAAAGGGTTGGACATCTTGTAAAAGGACTTATTCAAGGTAATGTAAAAGAAATTTTTTCAGCCACATTTACAAATACAAGCTTTTATAAATGGCCTTTTGTTGTATTTAAAATTTTATTAGGCTTTATGTCTTCTTTAATTTTAATAAAAAAAATTAAACCAAAAGCTGTTGTTGGCTTTGGAGGTTACCCAACAATACCTGTAATTTTTGCAGCCAAGGTATGTGGATTAAAAATTATTATTCATGAACAAAATATAATCTTAGGAAGAGCAAATAAACTTCTTATTAAATTAGCCGACATAATATCTTTAGGCTTTGAAAATACAGTCGGTGTNCCTAAAAATTATAGAAAAAAAGTATATTTTTCTGGAAATCCGATCAGAAAAGATATTTTAAAATATCAAAATCCTTATCAAGCGTTGACTGAAAATGATAAATTTAAGCTAGTTATTTTTGGAGGGAGTCAGGGTGCATCTTTTTTTTCTAAAACTATTCCTCCTAGCCTTGGTATGCTTTCGAATAAAAAAAAATCTTTTCTTAAGGTTTTTCATCAAGTTAGGCTTGAGGAAGTTGAGCATATAAAGAATTTTTATAATTCTGAAGGAATAGATGCAGAGGTATCTAATTTTTTTTACGAATTACCAATGTTATTAAATTCATCTCACTTAATTATTTCTAGATCTGGGGCTTCAACTGTTAGTGAGATTTCTGCTATTAATAGGCCTGCTATCCTTATTCCCTTGCCAAACTCAATTGATAATGACCAGAAGTTAAATGCTCTTGATCTTCAGAGTACTGGACAAGTTATTACGCGGGATCAAAAGGATGTTGACTCAAACTGGTTCTTTAAAAAAATTAATGAACTTATTGATTCTCCAAATACCCTAAAAGAAATGACTAAAATTAGAGATTCTAAGGTTTATAATGATGGTGCAAAAAATATAACCAAACTTATTAAGGGTTTATAAGGTTAGGGTGAAAAATTTGATATGAAAAATATAAAAAATATTCACTTAGTCGGTATTGGAGGAATAGGTATGAGCGGAATAGCTGAGATAATGAAGAATCTTGGTTACAGCATTACTGGTTCTGATCAAGCAAGCAACTCTAATGTGAAGCGATTAAAAAAAAATGGAATAAAGATTTTTTTAGGTCATAAACCATCAAATATCTCAAATGCATCTTTGATTGTTCACTCTTCAGCAATACCTGAAAATAATTGTGAGATTGTATCTGGAAGAAAGCAAAAGATTCCAATTATAGGGCGTTCAGAAATGCTAAGAGAGCTGATGAGGATGAAAAAGACTATAACCGTTTCAGGTAGNCATGGAAAAACAACAACAGTGTCATTAATAGCTGCTATTTTTGATTATGCAAAACATGACCCAACAGTAATTAATGGAGGAATCATAAACTCTTATGGATCTAATACCAAGTTAGGTAAAAGTGATTTAATGCTTGTGGAAACTGATGAGTCAGATGGAAGCTTTTCTTTTTTACCTTCTTTTTCTGGAGTAATTACTTCTATAGATAATGAGCATATTGATTATTATGGAAGTAAGAAGAAATTAATGAATTCTTTTTTCTCTTATTGTAAAAATATTTCTCCTTTTGGATTTTTAGCTATATCAGAAAAAGATAAAAATATTAAAATTCTTATAGAAAATTTAAATTCATTAAATGTTTATAAATATGGCTTTAATGATAGTTGTGATATTCAGGGTAAAATTTTAAAAAAAGATAAAAATAGAATTTTATTTAATGTCTTCATTAAAGAATCTGATCTAAAAAGAGTTTTAATAGAGAATATCTCATTTCCAATGTTAGGAAATCATAATATAGAAAATGCACTAGCAGCAATTACTGTTGCTTATAACTTTAATATAGATCCAGAAATTATAAAGAAAGCTTTAGAGAGCTTTGATGGTGTAAAGCGAAGGCTTAGTAAAATTTATGAAAAAAATAATATAGTTTTTTACGATGATTATGCTCACCATCCAACTGAAATTAAGGAAACCATAAAGGCATTAAAATCCTCTAAAGGTAGATTAATATCAGTTATTCAGCCACATCGATATTCTAGATTGAGAGATAATTATCATCAGTTTATAAAAAGCTTTTCTAAAAGTGATATTGTTTTAATTTTACCTGTTTATGAAGCTGGAGAAAAGAAAATTGAAAACTTTACATCAGAAATTTTAGCTTTTGATATATCTCAACAAGGTCCCTCTAAAGCGACTTATTTTAAAAATTTTTCTATACTCAAGAGCGAAATAAAAAAAATTCTTAAACCAAATGATACAGTTGTTTTTATGGGTGCGGGATCTATTTCAACTTGGTGTAATAAATTTGCCAAAGAAATGATTCTAAAAGATCAGAATAATGAATAAAAATTTTCAAGATATTTTAGAGAAANCTCATATTTTTTCTGAACTCAAAGGAANGAGTTTTTGTGATAAATCCATAGGGAATATGTCTTGGTTAAAAGCAGGGGGGTCTGCAGAATATTTATATATTCCTTACGACGAGAGAGATCTCACTTTGATTTTAGAATCTATTTATAGCGATATTGATTTAAATATTTTTGGAAAATTATCAAATACTCTAATTCGCGATGGAGGATTGCCTGGTCTATCAATTATAATCCCACAATCTTTTGGAGGTATCGCATCTATAAGTGATACAAAACTTATGGTTGGCTCTGGTATTTCTGATAAAGTTATTTCAGAAAAGTGTCTTGAACTAGGTATTGGTGGTATGGAGTTTTTATCAGGCATACCTGGCAGTTTAGGTGGTGGAATTATTATGAATGCTGGCTGTTTCGCTTCAGAGTTTAAGGATATTGTACTTGATGTTAATTTCTTAACGAAAAGTGGTAAAAAAATTCACAAAAAAAATAATGAAATAGATTTTTTTTATAGAAAATCTAATATTTCAAAAGATTTAATTATTACCTCTGCCATAATTCAGGGATTTATAAAAAATCCAAAACAAATTAAANAATTAATGGATGAAATTAATTNAAAAAGAATTTCTTCTCAACCTCAGGGATATTCTACTGGCGGAAGTACTTTTCGAAATACAAATAATTATAAAGCATGGGAATTAATAAAAAGATCGGGAATGTCAGATGCTTTTTTTGGTGGAGCTGCAGTTTCTAATGTTCATAGCAACTTTTTAATTAATACAGGAAATGCGTCAGCTAGTGATTTTGAAGCCCTAGGAAATATGATTATTGAAAAAGTAAATAGTGAATTTGGAATTTTATTAGATTGGGAAATTCATATTATTGGTGAGTATGAATAAATCCTTATTAAATAAAAGTATTCTTGTTCTAATGGGCGGTGAATCTTCTGAGAGAGAAGTCAGTCTATTATCAGGGAAAAATGTTTTAAATTCATTAGTTGAGCTTGGNTTTAAAGTAAAAAGCCTTGATTGTTCAGGTAATTTTATTCCCAAATTAAGAAATATTGATCCTGATATCTGTTTTAATGCATTACACGGTAAAGGCGGAGAAGATGGAAAAATACAAGGCCTACTTGAGTCTGAGGGTATCCCTTACACACATTCGGGTGTTTATTCATCCTCATCAGCTATGAATAAAGCTTTCTCAAAAGAGTTATTTAAAAAAAATAATATTAAAACACCTTCTTATAAAATTATTAAAATTAATGAATTAAGAAAAATAAAGTACAAAAACCCTTTTGTTATTAAGCCAATCAATGAAGGTTCAAGCAAAGGGGTTTATGTAATTTTAAATGAATCAGGTATGAATAATCTTATTGATATTCAAAATACATGGGTTTATGGAGATAAAGTTTTGATAGAAGACTATATCAAAGGAAAAGAAATCACATGCTCCGTAAATGGTAATCAAGTTACTGAAGTTATGGAAATTTTTACAAATACAGATTTTTATGATTACGAAGCTAAATATACNAATGGAGCTTCTGAGCATATTATTCCCGCTAAAATACCCTCCTCAATTTCTAAGCTAGTTCAAGAAATCTCCCTTAANGCTCATAAAATTTTTAAGTGCAAGGGTGTCACTAGATCAGATTTTAGATTTGATGAAAATTTTGGATCCGATGGTTTATTTATTCTTGAAATAAATACCCAACCTGGTATGACGTCGACTTCTTTAGTTCCAGAGTTGTTTAGNAGAATAGGCTTTTCATTTAATGATCTTGTGATTTCATTGTTGGAGGACGCATCTTGCAATCGTTAAAAATAAGAAGTTATTTTTTTATTTCAGGTATAATTATTATAACCTTATTATTAGCAACAGTATTATTTTATAAGAATGGAATGATTAAAANGAGTTTAATTAAAAGNACTGAAATTTTTTTTGAAATTAANACAATCCAAACTGTTGGAAGGGAGAGAGCTTCAAGAAATGATATNTCAAAAATTTTAGAGAAATATCAAAAAACTTCTCTTTTAAGTTTAGATTTAAATTACATACAATCCGAAGTTGAAAAAGTCGCTTGGATAAAAAAAGTTATAATTAGAAGAGTCTTACCCAATACCTTGAGTATAACTATAGAAGAATTCATTCCACGGGCTGTTTGGATTAGAGGTAGAGATAGATATGTACTAGATAAAAACGGATATACGATTGAAAAAATTTCAGATGATCAGTTCCAAAATTACTTTACTATAAAGGGTGCTGAAGCAGAGCTAAATTTAATGAATTTAATAGAAAGCCTTGAGAATTTTGATGAAGTTTATAATCAAATTGATTACGCAAATTTTGTTGGAAGGAGAAGATGGGACTTACATTACAGAAGTGGTGTTAGGGTATTGCTTCCCGAAGATAATATTATCGATTCTCTCTCACTTTTGGAAACTTACATAAAAGATAATAAGTTAATTGAAAAAGGTCATAAAAAAATAGATTTAAGAGTAGATGGAAAGATAACAACCGATAGAGTGAGTCCTAATGGTTAAAAATAATATAAACCAACATGATTTTTTCATTAANAGTGAAGTAAGCTATCAATCGGATAATATAATTACTGCAATAGACATTGGTTCTGANAAAATTATATGTTTTATTGCTAAGATTGATAAAATTTTAGATAAAGAAAAGCCCCGTATTGTTGGTTTTGGTCATTCTCAGTCAAAGGGTATTAGAAACGGTGCCATTACAAATATTACTGAATTAGAAAAATCTATAAGAAGAGCTGTTGATCAGGCCGAGAATTTAGCCGGCTTTGAGGTAAAAAATGTTTCTGTAAATATTTCTGGAAACTATATTGGAACCGAGAGGTTGTTTGGTGAACTATCTGTTGATAGCGGTATAATTAATCACGATCATATAGTTGAAGTAATAGATGATGCGAAAAAAAAATTTAATTCTAAAAATAAAAAAATCCTTCATGTTATTCCATCTCATTTTATTGTTGATAATATTAAAAATATTTCAAACCCTAGCGGTATGAGCGCTAATAAATTAGCGGTAAAGTTACTTTTTATTTATGGCAAACCAAATCACATCAATAACCTTGAAACTATTATTAATAATTGTTTTTTAAAAGTTATTAGTTTTACAGCAAAACCATATGTATCCGCTTTATCAATTTTAACAAATGAAGAAAAAGAATCAGGAGTCGTTTGTATTGATATTGGATCTGGTAGTACTTCAATTTCTATTTTTATTGATGGNTCAATTGTTTTTGCGAAATCAATTAATATTGGTGCTTGGTATATATCTAGCGATATATCCAAAGTACTTTCAACACCTTTTGATCAAGCTGAAGCAATAAAAACTTTTTATGGAAGCGCCTTAAGGGGACCAAATGATGGAGAAGAAATTTTTAGTACTCCTTTAATGGGTAGTGATTCAGATGAGAGATTATCTTTATCTAAATCAAGGTTAATCTCAATTATTCAACCCCGTTTTTATGAAATATTAATGCACGCTAAAAAATATATAGAGCAATCAGGATATAACGATATAGCAAAAAGGAATACAGTAATTACTGGAGGTGGGTCAGANTTAATAGGAAGTGTAGAGTTTTCTGAGAGAACATTGGAATCAAGAGTACATATTGGTAAACCAAGGAATATTAATGGACTTAATGAACAAATATCGGGTCCAGTTTTTTCTTCCTGCGCAGGTATGCTAATTCATTCTATTTTATCGAAGAAGAAGGAAATTAATGCTCAATCAAAACAACAAAATTTTGCATATAAGCTCATACAAAAAATTATGGGTTCTGGTTTTTAATCAATAAGTTACTCTTAAAAATAGACAGAATTCTGTTGTTAAATCAATAGAATCAGTTGANTATAAATCAACTCTCTAAATGAGGTTAATTATGACCNCTTACGATGAAGAAAACTTTGTTTCAAATAGTAGTATTACTCTTGAAACCCCTGAAGTTCAAAAATTAAGACCTCGTATATCTCTTATAGGGGTTGGAGGAGGAGGAGGAAATGCACTTAAAACTATGGTTGAACAAGGATTAGACGGTGTAGAGCTGTTTGCAGTTAATACTGATGTTCAAGATTTAGAAAATTTAAGTGGTGTAACATCTATTCCAATNGGATCTCATTCCACACAAGGTATGGGTGCTGGTGCCGATCCTAAAGTGGGTAAAAAAGCTGCAGAAGAATCCCAAGAAGAAATCCGTAGATATTTGGAAGGTACTCATATGTTGTTTATTACAGCATGCCTTGGAGGAGGAACTGGAACAGGAGCAGCCCCGGTAATAGCTCAATTAGCAAAAGATATGGGTATTCTTACTGTGGGTATAGTAACAACACCTTGGAAATTTGAAGGTAAAAAGAGAATGTCTTCTGCAAAAAGTGGTGTTGATGAGTTGTGTTCAATTCTCGATACAGTGATAGTTATTCCCAATCAAAATATTTTTAGAGTTATTAATGAAAAAACTCCGATGAAAGAATGTGAAGATTTGGTTAATAAAACATTACATGACGGAGTTTCAGCTATAAGTGCTTTGATAATGAAGAATGGATCAATAAATATTGATTTTGCTGATGTAAAAACAATTATGCAGCATAGAGGTAAGGCAGTATTTGGAGTTGGAACAGCTTCAGGGGAAGATAGGGCTATATTATCTGCTGAAGCAGCAATTTCTAATCCTATGTTAGATGATCTTTCACTAAAAGGAACAAAGGGCTTGCTAGTTTCTTTGACTGCAGGATCAGATATTAATCCCTTTGAAATTGATAGCGCATTATCCCTTATTCAAAAAGATGTAGGAGAAGATTGTGAGGTTATTTTTGGNGTCTTCCCTGATGAAGAAATCGGCGATAGCTTCAGGACTGCTGTAATAGCAACTGGTATGGATCAAAGTGTTGATGAAACAGTTATTGATATTAATGACCATGACAATAATTCCAAAGGACAAAATTTTATTGATATAATTGATGAAAATACTTCATCAGGAAATACAAATGATAAAAATGTTGAGCTTCCACTAAGGACTGCTTCACCTGATATTCCTCATAATATGGATACAGATGATACCTCTTTTGAAGAAGATTTTTCTGAAAGTATTGAATCTTTAGCCGATGAAAATATATCAAATCTACCCGACGCAGAAGATTGGGAAAATGACGATGGTGTTCCATTATTCAATAATGATAGGTTTGATCCTTCAGAAGATGATCAGGAAGATGAGTCTCAGCTTGAGATTCCTGCCTTGCAGAGATTTTTAGGAAGGATAAAAGGTAACTAATTTATTTAGTTACATTAAGTCACAATCATTTATTCGTTATCTTTTAATTTCAATGATATTTATAATTTCAAATATTATTGAGTCAAAATGTCATTAAATAAAAATATTATTAAAAATGAATTAAATGATAGCCTTCAAAAGTTTAATATTTCTGAATATTCTGGAGGTGATATTCTTCACCCTTTATTGGCTACAGGTAGTTATAGCTGGCAGACCACCTTATTCAAAAAAATAGATTTTAGTGGGGTTGGCCTTCACTCAGGAAGTGAGGTTAAGGTTTGCATTAAGCCAGGCAAAAAAAACTCTGGGATTACTTTTATTAGAACAGATTTAAATGAAGAAATTAAAAAAAGAAAAATAAAAGCTAATTATTTATTTGTATCTGATACTAGTCTTTGTACCACTATTGAAAATCAATACGGAGTAAAGGTTTCAACAATCGAGCACATTATGGCAGCTTTTAATGGCTCTGGGATTGATAATGCAGAAGTAGAGCTTGATGGTATAGAAGTTCCCATTATGGATGGAAGTTCTTTACCTTTCTTAAATTTGATTGAAGATGCAGGAATTATTCAACAATCTTCCAAAAGGAAAATTCTAAAAATTCTTCAAAAAGTTGAAGTTAAAGAAGGTGATAAGATTTGTTCAATTAGCCCAAGTAATGGATTTGATTTTATTGCTGAGATTGATTTTGANAGTCCTGCTGTAGGGAAACAAAGCGCCTCTTTATCAATTGAAANTTATGGATTTAGAGATTTTGCGGCAAATGCTCGTACATTTGGTTTTATGAAGGATGTTGAATATATGAAATCCTTAGGCCTTGGATTGGGAGGGANTCTTCAAAATTGTATAATTATTGATAATGATCAAGTTATCAATCCTGATGGTCTTAGGCACACTAATGAATTCTCAAGACATAAGTTGCTGGATGCTGTTGGTGATATATTTACAGCTGGATACAGGATACAGGGNTCTTATAATGGTATTCGCTCTGGTCANTATATGAANAATCTTTTGTTNAAGGAAATTTTTAGCTCTCCATTAAATTATGAAATAATTGATGCNTCAGNGCTTAANAAAGAAGANAGAAATTCAAATAATGTTTCTAAATTTTCAGTAGGTTAATTTTATAAAGACATATTGTTTTTNGANGTTTATAATAACATTTGGTTAAGTTGGTAATTATTTCCTTATAAGAAGAAATCTCTTGAGAAAAATAAATCTAAATAAATTTGTTGTGATTTTTGCCCTTTTTTTTGCGTCTTGCTCAGGTTCAGATGAAAGACCTGAGTATAGAGAGAGGTCTTTAGCTGCAATATACAATAATGCAGTTTATAACCTTGAAAGAGGAAGGGTTCAGCAAGCTGCTTTTGAGTTTGATGAGGTCGAAAGACAGCACCCATATTCTTCTTGGGCAAGGCGGTCAATGCTAATGTCTGCTTATGCTTATTATTTACAAAATAAGTATGACCAATCAATTTCAACAGCTCAGAGGTTTATTTCTCTTCACCCGGGCAATAAACATGCAGTTTATGCTTATTATCTAATAGGCCAATCATATTATGAGAGAATTCAAGATGTTGCTAGAGATCAGAGAATTACTGAACTAGCTTTAGAATCTTTTGTTGAGGTGGTAAGAAGATACCCTGATACTGACTATGCAAGAGATGCACAAATGAAAATTGATTTAACTAATGATCATTTAGCGGGAAAAGAAATGTATATTGGAAGGTATTACTTAGAAAAAAAAGCCTTTCTAGCCGCTATTAACAGATTTAGGATTGTTACTGTTGATTATCAGACAACAAGTCATGTCCCTGAGGCTCTTCACAGGACAGTTGAGGCATACTTATCAATGGGCTTGCTGGATGAGGCTTATAAAACCGCCTCTGTTTTAGGACATAACTTCCCAAATAGTGATTGGTATAAAGATAGTTATGAATTGATACAAAGTAACCTTGAATAATAAGAAAATGAAAAAATCTAAAAACGAAGACAATTTTTTTTTGGAAGATAAAGCAAAAAAAGAACTTAAAAAGTTGTATTCTGAAGTAAAAAAACANGATGATTATTATTATACTGATCATAGTCCAAAAATTTTAGATAGTGAGTATGATGAGTTAAGAAGGTCTATACTTGATCTTGAAAAAAAATTTCCTTCTCTGGTTTTACCAAACTCACCATCTCTAAATATTGGTGCAGAACCCTCAGAAAAATTTGATAAAGTTAAGCATTCTCTTCCAATGCTATCTATACAGAACGCTAAAAATAGAGAGGAGGTTATTTCATGGAACGATGGAATAAAAAATTTTCTTAGGATTGGAGATGATACAACCATTAGTTATGTTGCAGAACCAAAAATTGATGGGTTATCAGCTAGTTTACTTTATAAAGATGGTATCCTAAAGGTTGGAGCAACTAGGGGAAATGGTCAGTTAGGTGAGGATGTAACTGAGAACATTAAAACAATTAAGGGTGTGCCTTTAAATATTGATAAAAAAAAGGCTCCAAAAGTTTTAGAAATTAGAGGCGANGTGTATATGTCTCATGATAATTTTTATCTACTTAATAAGANTCAAGAGGAGCAAGGAAAAGAGCCTTTTAAAAATCCAAGAAATGCAGCAGCTGGTTCATTGAAGCAATTAGATCCGAAAGAAACATCAAAAAGATCTTTAGAATTTTTTGCCTATGCTTGGGGTGTTTCTAGTTCTTTACCATATAATAATCATTATGAGTTAATGNACTTCTTTAAAGATCTTGGGTTCCCTATTAATGAAAATTTTGGAGTTTTTGAGAGTATTGATGAATTGATTGTTTTTTATAACGATATTTTAGAAAAAAGACCTGACCTTGGTTATGATATAGATGGGATAGTATACAAAATTAACAGACTTGATTGGAGGGAGAGGTTACAGTCGACTGAGCATCATCCAAGGTGGGCAATAGCCCATAAATTTCCAGCGGAAAGAGCTGTTACAAAAATAATAGATGTTGAGATACAGGTCGGTAGGACTGGAGTTCTCACACCTGTAGCTAGACTTCAGCCAGTTACTATTGGCGGCGCTTTAATTTCAAATGCTAGTCTTCATAATTTTGANGAAGTTAAAANAAAAGATATTCGAATAGGTGATACAGTTTGGGTGCAAAGAGCGGGTGATGTAATACCTCAAGTTATCAGTGTTATTAAAGAAAAAAGATCAGAAAATATAAAAATTATAAAACCACCTTCTAAATGCCCTATTTGTGGATCTATTGCAGAAAAAGAAGTTATTTCATCTGGTAATTTGGAAAAGGAAGAAAAATATATTAGATGTATGGGTGGTCTCAATTGTTCAGCTCAGGCAATTGAGAGAATTAAACACTTTTCTTCAAAGAATGCATTCGATATTGAGGGTTTAGGTCAAAAACAAATAGATGATTATTTTGCTGAAAAAATCATTAAATCACCTGTTGATATTTTTTACCTTGAAAGGCGTTTTAGAGAAAACCCTCCTCTTTTTTGGAGGTATACATCTGGATCATCAGGAAAAATTGGGACCATAAAAGATAGCGCTTTAAAGTTATTTAAATCTATACAGAGTAAAAAAGAAATTGAATTAGATCGTTTTTTATTTTCTCTAGGTATAAGACATTTAGGATTGGCAACCGCAAGCCTTATTGCAGGTCATTACAAATCAATAGAAAAAATGTTAGATACTTTTTCTTCAGATAATTCTCAAATTATAGACGATCTTCAATCTCTTGATGGAGTAGGGAAAAAAGTTGCAATATCGATAATAGATTTTTTTCTAAATGATAAGTTTAGAAATTTGATTTATGATTTAATCGATGCAGGAGTAGTTGTTAAAAAATTTGATAGAAGNATTAGGGAAACAAAAATCTCCAATAAAACAGTTTTAATAACTGGTAGCTTAGAGAGTATGAGTAGGGCCGAGGCTAAAGTAAAAATTGAAATTTTAGGTGCTAAGTTATCTTCATCTCTGTCAAAAAAAACAAACTTTCTAATTGCTGGGATTAAACCAACTTTATCNAAGGTTCAAAAAGCAAAAGACTTGGGTGTTAGAGTTTTTTCAGAAGAAGAGTGGAATAATTTTATTAATGAATAGGACTGCAACTTACTTCTAGCCATGATCTTTGATCGTTATTTAAGAATGGAGCAATCTCTTTAAAGACTATTTTATGGTAATTATTTAACCATTNTTTTTCTTTATTATCTAATAAATTGATATCCATTAAATATTTGTTTATTGGCGACTTTGTCAAAGTTTCAAATTTTAAATTATTTTTATCACTATCATTTTGCTTCACATAAATTAGATTTTCTATTCTAATTCCATATTCATTTTCTTTATAATATCCTGGTTCATTNGATATTATCATCCCTTCCTTTAGCTCTTGATGCCCCATTGGTGATATATTTTGAGGTCCTTCATGAACTCCAAGAAAGGAACCAACTCCATGACCTGTTCCATGANTATAATTTAATCCAATTTCCAATAAATATTTACGGGCTAATGGATCTAAATCTAAACCTTTTGTTCCTTTGGGAAATTTAGAGCTTGCTATGGCAATATGACCTTTTAAAACTCTGGTATATCTATCTTTTATTTCTTCATTAATATTATCTTTATAGAAGACAGGTACTGTTCTAGTGACATCGGTTGTNCCATCAAGATACTGCCCACCAGAGTCCAATAATAAAATATCACCAGATCTGAGTATTTTATTTGTTTTTTCTGTTGCTTTATAATGGACAATTGCANCATTCGCTGCAGCCCCAGCAATTGTACTAAATGACAGAGATTTTAGCTCATTATTTTCTTTTCTAAACTCTAATAATTTATTTTCTATAGTTATTTCATCAATTGAATTCTCTTCAACCTGATTTTCTAGCCAAAATAAGAATTTTGTTAAAGCAACTCCATCCCTTATATGTGCGCTTATTGAACCTTTTAGCTCTGTAGTATTTTTACAAGCTTTCATTAAATTGCAAGGGTTAGGCTTTAAAAGAAAAGAAGAGGAGTGAGATTGAATTACTTGGGCAATGTGTAATGGTGTTGTGTTTGGATCAAACAATGTATTTTTATATTTTTTATTTTTTAAAAAATTTAAAATACTATCCGAAGGTAAAANTATAATTTCATTTTTATCAAAGTATCCTTTAATTTCATCAGATAAGTTATGATCTGAAAAAAGATAGACCTTTCCATTTCTATCAAATATCGAGAAACACCTCATCAATGGNGTAAAATCTAAGTCACTACCCCTAATATTCAATAACCAACAACTGTTATCAGATTCAGAAATTAAAAGAGAATCGATATTCTCTTTATCAAGCTCTTTAATTAAATCAGCTCTTTTTTTATGAAAACTTTTACCAGAAAACCTTTCTTCATGCTTAACAACTTTTCCTTTAGGCTCTTTTGGTCTGTTTAACCACAATTCATCAATAAGGCTGGTTGTCTCTATAAGTTTCACATTATTCTCATCTGCTATTTTTTTAAGAGTAATAAATTTATTAAGCGATATTACTTTTGGATTAAAGCCAAGCTTAAATTTTTTCAAACAATTCTTTTTGATCCATTGTTTTTGACTCTCTGTATCAATATCCTCAAAATCAAATATATTTGAAGGACTCTCCATTTTGACTTGAGTTGTATACCTCCCATCAATAAATATTGCTGCACTGTCTTGATTTATAATTGATAATCCAGCGGAACCAGTAAAGCCTGAAATCCAAGAGAGTCTATCAGATGAAGGTGGGATGTATTCAGTAAGAAATTCATCTTCATGGGGTATAATAAAACCATCAAGCTCTCTAATTTTCATTAAAGCTCTAAGTTCTTTAATTTTATTATTAATATTTTTGTTCATTAATTTTTATATCACAATATAACTTATGTAATAAATAAATTGAAAATTAGTTAGCTATATCTACAAAATTTTCCATTACTTTTCGTATACCATTGTCTCCAAAACTAATTGTTAATTTTTTTCCATCAACAGTTTGAATTTTGCCTTTACCAAATTTTTTATGCATAACAAGCATTCCTGGAGAAAATTTAGAATTTGTATCTACGGATATAATTTTTTCTTCTTCTTGAATTCTTTTATTACTTAAGCTTTGTATTTTCGCCCTTTCCCAGCCTGGAGTACTATAGTCTGATTGATCAAATATATCGTCCTCTTTTATATCTGTAAAATTACCTTTGTTTCCGGAAAAGTGTGATAAATTTACCTCAATATTGTCTTCAGGAAGTTCGTTTACAAACCTTGATGGTATACTTGAAAGCCATTGGTTGTGCATCTTTCTGTTGGCAGCATAAAAGATTGAAGATTTAATTTTTGCTCTCGTAATACCAACATAAGCCAATCTTCTCTCCTCCTCCAAGGACTTAACTCCACCTTCATCTAATGACCTTTGGTTTGGAAAAACACCTTCCTCCCAACCCGGAAGAAATACATAGTCAAACTCTAATCCTTTAGCAGCATGTAGGGTCATTAAACTTACTTTGTTGCCCTCAGGATTTTTATCTATCTCCATAACAAGTGATATGTGTTCAAGATAAGCATTTAAACTTTCAAATGGTTCTATGGATCTGAATAATTCTTTTATATTATCTAAGCGTCCAGCTGCAGTAATTGTATCATCATTACGAAGCATTTCTAAATAACCAGAATCTTCTAAAATTATTTCTGCCATTTCATAATGATTTCGCTCAGCAATAAGATCATTCCATCGTTCCGTTAGCTCTATAAAGTGACCGAGAGAAATTTTAGTTTTTGGTTTTATTTCTGAAGTTTTAATAAGATCTCTAATGGAGTCTATTGTTGGAATATTATTATTCTTTGCGTAGTCTTTTATTTTTTTTAGAGTTGTTTCCCCTATACCTCTTTTTGGTACATTTAAAATTCTTTCCAGCGCAAGACTATCATTTGGTTGAATTGCTAACCGGAAGTAAGCATTTGCATCTCTTATTTCTTTTCTTTCATAAAATCTTGGACCACCGATGACCTTATATGGTAAGCCAATTGAAACAAATCGATCTTCAAATTCCCTCATTTGAAAGCTGGCACGAACCAAAATTGCAACTTCATCTAAATTTTTTTTATTTAATGACTGCTGTTCTATTTCATCAGTTATAATCCTTGCCTCTTCTTCCCCATCCCACGTTGATGTGACAGAAACTTTTTCTCCACCATTTGAAGATGTCCATAAGGTTTTTCCAAACCTAGACTCATTTGCCTCTATTAACTTTGATGCTGCAGCGAGTATATTGCCAGTTGATCTATAGTTTTGCTCTAATCTTATAATTTTTGAATCTAAGAAATCTTTCTCAAATTTTAAGATATTAGTAACTTCTGCTCCTCTCCAAGAATATATAGATTGGTCATCATCCCCAACGCAACATATATTCTTCCACTTACCAGACAGTAATTTTAATAAAGTATATTGCGATGTATTCGTATCTTGATATTCATCGACAAGCATATATTTAAAACGATTCTGAAAACTTTCTAAAATATCTGGATTTTCATTAAATAACCTTATGCATTCAAGAATAAGATCTCCAAAGTCAGCTGCATTAAAAAATTTTAATTGGTCTTGATATTTTTTATATAGAACTTTTCCCTTTCCATTTGCAAAGTAATCACCATCATCCGAAGAAATTTGATTGGGGCTTAACCCTTTATTTTTCCAATTGTCTATTAGTGATAAAAGTCCCTTTGCAGACCATTTTTTATCATCAATATTTTCTTCTTTGATTATTTGCTTTAAAAGCCTTAGCTGATCATCTGTATCTAAAATTATAAAACCATTTTTTAATCCTACTTTCTCTGGATACTGACGCAATATTTGAGCTCCAATAGAATGAAATGTACCAAGCCATTTCAAGCCGGTAACCATATCACCTATAAGGTTTCCAACTCTACTTTTCATTTCGTTAGCGGCTTTATTAGTGAATGTTACTGATAATATTTCACCAGGAAGAGCCATATTTTCCATTAATATTCTAGCTAGTCGTGTTGTGAGGACGCCTGTTTTACCAGTTCCAGCACCAGCTAATACCAGTAAGGGTCCATTATCATGAAGAACTGCTTCTTTTTGAACTTCATTTAATTTCTTGAATGCATCTAATTCATCTATTTTTAGCATCTTTTATCTTTTTAAGAGGTGTATGGATTTGTTGAGCTTAATAATTTTTATAATAAAACATTACACTACAATGATTCATTATTTTTTCATCTCAATAAAAGAGCTTAGAATAAAAACTCTTAATGCTGATGCAAGGCTCCCATTTCTATCATTTTGATCAATTTTTTGTATTAGAGCATCTGTGCTTATGTTATTTTTATTTGCTATTCTTTCTAATGCTTCCCAAAATTCTTTTTCAAGAGCAACACTTGTTTTATGCCCAGATAATATTAGTGATTTTTTTATTTGATTGACCATTGATTAAGAAGGAGAGATCATTTTTTTAGGTATTACTATTTTATCGTATTCAGTCTCATTAATAAATCCTAACCTAACCGCTTCCTCTTTAAGTGTTGTTCCATTTTTATGTGCAGTTTTTGCAATTTCTGATGCATTATCGTAGCCTATAACAGGGGCTAGAGCTGTAACTAGCATCAAAGAGCTATTTAATAGTTCATTTATTTTTACTTTATTAGGCTTAATCCCATTAATGCAATTACTAGTAAAACTCAAACAACCATCGCCTAAAAGCTTAATCGATTGCAGAATATTATAAGCAATTACAGGTTTAAAAACATTTAATTCAAAATGGCCCTGACTCCCTGACATAGTTATTGTTGAATGATTTCCCATAACTTGAAGACACAGCATTGTCATTGCTTCGCATTGAGTAGGATTAACTTTTCCAGGCATAATGGATGAACCAGGTTCATTTTCTGGTAATTGAATTTCACCTAAGCCCGACCTTGGACCAGAACCCAATAATCTTATATCATTCGCGATTTTAAAAAGTGATACTGCAATAGTATTGAGACTTCCAGACACTTCCACCATGGCGTCATGAGTGGCTAATGCCTCAAATTTATTTGGAGATGTTTTAAAAGGAAGTCCTGTTATTTTTTTGCACTGTAAAGCAAATTTTTTATCAAATCCTTTTTTTGAATTTAATCCAGTACCGACTGCAGTTCCGCCCTGAGCAAGATAAAGTAACTCAGAGGATGATTTCTTAATTCGCTCTATCCCATTATTTATTTGAGTAAAATACCCTGAAAATTCTTGTCCTAATGTAACAGGAGTTGCATCTTGTAAATGAGTTCTTCCAATTTTGATTATTTTATTAAATTCTTTTGATTTTTTTTCCAATGAGAGTGATAATTTTTCCATAGCTGGAATAAGGGTATTGAAAATTTCTAATGCAGCAGCAATATGCATTGCAGTTGGAAATGTATCATTTGATGATTGCGATAAGTTACAATGATCGTTTGGATGAACTGGAGTTTTTGATCCTATTTTTCCCCCTAATATCTCAATTGCTCTATTAGAAATAACCTCATTAGCATTCATGTTTGACTGAGTTCCAGAACCAGTTTGCCATACTACTAATGGAAAGTGATCATCAAGTTTACCTTTTATAATTTCATTTGCAGCTTTACCTATAGCATTAGCAATTTTAGGCGAAAGAATTCCCATATCCTTGTTAACAGATGAGGCGGCTAATTTAACAACTCCTAAAGCTCTTACAAGTGGAGTAGGCATTTTTTCTCCTCCAATTTTAAAATTTTTTAAAGACCTCTGAGTTTGCGCCCCCCAATACTTATCGTTAGAAACACTTATTTTACCAAACGCATCAGTTTCTTCTCTTTTATCTTTCAATTGCTATCTCCAAAAGGTTTATTCTGTCAGAATTAAACAAGGAGCTTCTGTTGCCAGGTGCCCCTCAAACCCCGCCTAATTATGCAAATAATTAGGAGTTAAGTTGAGTTACTCACACATTAAGCTGCGAGAGCATACTCTGCATAGTCGCTTTTTGCTTCTATAAAATAGCCCGATAACGGCGGAACAATGCCGAGTAAAAAGAAGATCTTTACGCTCTCGTCGATCCTATTTCACCCCCATAAATTAAAAAATGGTGGAGGTGCCGGGTACCGCCCCCGGGTCCGAATAGTTTATTACATCAACCGTTTATCACTATATCTGGTAAACCAGCACTTTCTTTATACATTCGATTAATTAAAATTTGAAGAGACAAAAAAGTAGTTTAGAATTAAAAGAAAGAATCGGAGTTTTTTTTGCAACAATATCATAATTTATTAAAACATGTTTTAGAGAATGGTTCTGACAAAGATGATAGGACTGGTACAGGTACACGCTCAGTCTTTGGTTATCAAATGCGGTTTGATCTTAAGGCCGGATTTCCTTTGTTAACAACTAAAAAAGTTCATTTAAAATCAATTATTTATGAACTATTATGGTTTTTAAAAGGTGAAACAAATATAAAATATTTAAAAGAAAACGGTGTTAGAATTTGGGATGAATGGGCTGATGAAAACGGTGAACTAGGACCTGTTTATGGTCATCAATGGCGCTCTTGGCCAGCACAAGACGGAAAGACAATAGATCAAATAACAGGTTTAATTGATCAAATTAAATCTAATCCTGATTCGAGAAGGTTAATTGTAACAGCATGGAATCCTGCAGATGTAGAAAAAATGGCTCTTCCGCCATGTCACTGTCTTTTTCAATTTTATGTTTCAAATGGTAAACTATCTTGTCAGTTATATCAGCGTTCAGCTGATATTTTTCTTGGGGTGCCTTTTAATATAGCCTCTTATGCTCTTCTAACAATGATGATTGCAAAAATAACTAATCTTGATGTAGGAGATTTTGTTCATACTTTTGGGGATGCTCATTTGTACTCCAATCATTTTGAACAAGCAAAAGAGCAATTANGAAGAAATTTTAAAGAATTACCCTTAATGAATATAGCCTCTAATCCAAATTCAATATTTGATTTTGATTATGAAGATTTTATCTTAGAGGGGTATGTTTCACATCCTCACATATCAGCACCTATAGCGGTTTAGGTGATGAAAAAAATAAGTTTAATAGTTGCTGTAGCTAGAAATAATGTCATAGGAAGCAAGGGTAAGATGCCATGGGATCTTCCTTCAGATCTATCAAACTTCAAAGAAATAACTATGAATAAACCAATGATAATGGGAAGAAAAACATTTGACTCAATTGGTAGGGCTCTTCCTGGAAGGGATAACATTGTTGTTAGTAGAAATCGTGATATTAACTATAACGGCGCTATAATGTGTAATAATATTCAAGATGCATTATCTGTAGGAGAAAAATGTGCAGATGAAAGAGGAGTCGATGAAGTTATGATAATTGGAGGTCAATATATTTTTGAATCAGTTATTAATTATACACAAAAAATTTATTTAACTGAAGTTGACTCTTCTCCAGAGGGAGATGTTTTCTTTCCTGACTTTGATCTAGATAGCTTTTGTGAGGTTTTTAAAAATGAATTTTCTCAAGAAGAGGGCGATAGCTGTAAGCACAGACTTATAATCTATGAAAAAAAGGCTTTTTAGGATTTATCTTCTAATATTTTTTCAACTTTTTTTGCAGAAGAGACAAAAATATTTTTTGTTGAGTTATCAGGGTATGCAATAACAAATGGTAATCCGTTATCAGANCTTTCTCTTATTTTTTTATCCAAAGGAATCTCATTTATAAATTTAATATTAAGTCTTTCTGACATTTCNTTTGCTCCGTTTTCTCCAAAAATATTTTCTTTTGTTCCATCAGCAAGAAGTAAGTAGGCCATATTTTCAATTATTCCAATTATATCGATATTAACTTTTTTAAACATTCCAATTGCTTTAATAGCATCATTTAGCGCAACAGGCTGTGGGGTTGAAACTATTATTGCGCCATCTAAGGGAAGGTGTTGTGAGACAGTAATTTGGGCATCACCTGTTCCTGGGGGCATATCTATAATCAAAATATCAAGTGCACCCCAGTCCGTATCAGTCGCCATNTGTTTTATAGCTGAGTGAACCATTGGCCCTCTCCAAACAACTGGCTGATCATCACTAAGTAAAAATCCTATCGACATTACTTTCATGTCCCCAAATTCAAATGGTATGATTTTTTTCTTATTATTAACTTCNGGTTTTCCTTTTAGCCCAAGCATATGAGGTATAGAGGGNCCATGAATATCAGCATCTAATATTCCAACTTTTTTACCNATTGAGGAAAATGCAGANGCTATATTTATTGATACAGTTGATTTTCCAACACCNCCCTTACCGCTAGCAATAGCAATGATATTTTTTATACCTTCAATTTTATCAACAGGTTCTTTTTGAGATGATTTTTTTTCATTTACCGGTTCATTTGTTAGAACAGCTGTTACGCTTAACATACCTGGAATAGAAATAAGNTCTTTTTCAACAATTTTGCTAATTTTTTCAATTTCNTCTACATTTTCTTTATTTGCATATAGAGAAATTTGGACATGGCCATCTTTATGACTAATACCCTCTATTATACCGCTCTCAACAAGACTTTTTTTATTATCAAGGATAATTTCTGTTAATTTATTTTCTATTATTTCTTTAGTGATATTTGTCATTTAATTTATTAAATTTCGTTAATATTGCTGAATTTCATTTACTCATAGGTTGAAGATGGCATATAAGGACAAATAGAGGAAATAGAAAGTAAAAAAATGAAACAAAATATTATAAATAAAAATAATGGCTGGAATGATAATAATCAAAATCCTTGGGNAAAAAATAACTCAAATCAAGATTTTGATAATATGTTTAACGGTCTTCAAAAATTATTNAGCAAGTTTCTTCCTGGAGGAGGAAAAGGTTGGCGAGGATTTTTTGCTATATTGCTTATATTATTTGGCCTTTGGTCTTTAAGCGGAATATACAGAGTCAATGCTGACGAACAAGGAGTTGTTCTAAGGTTTGGAAAATTTACTAGCCAAACTGGTCCTGGTCTTCATTACCATCTTCCATTTCCTATTGAGACCGCTCTTACACCAAAAGTCACAACTGTGAATAGAATTGATGTAGGTATGAGAGGTCCAAGTGGTTCTGGTTTCTCCAATCCTTCGAGATCTTTAAGAGATGTTCCAGAAGAAAGCTTAATGCTTACTGGCGATGAAAATATTGTTGATATTGATTTTTCAGTTTTTTGGGTAATTAAAGATGCAAGTGCTTTCTTATTTAAAATTCAATTTCCAGAGAGAACCATAAAAGCTGTATCAGAAAGTGCAATGCGAGAAATTGTTGGAAACTCAGATATCCAACCGATTCTCACTGGTGCGCGTCAGAAAACAGAGGATGATGTTAGATCATTAATGCAATCAACTTTAGATTCATATGGTTCAGGTATTCAAATTAGNGAAGTTAAGATGCAAAAAGTAGACCCTCCTTCAGCAGTGATTGACTCTTTTAGAGATGTGCAAGCTGCTAGAGCCGACCAAGAAAGAGCAAGAAATGAAGCAAATGCTTATGCTAATAAAATTGTTCCTGAGGCTCAAGGTGAAGCATCAAAAATTTTGAGAGATTCAGAAGCCTATCAATCACAAACTGTTGCAGAGGCTGAAGGTCAAGCGACTCGATTTGTTTCAATTTATTCAGAATACATCCAGGCAAAAGACGTTACTCGTCAGAGAATGTTTTTGGAGACTATGGAAAAAGTTTTCGGAAGCATGAATAAGATTATTGTTGATAATAATTCGGTTGGCGGGCAGGGCGTTGTTCCATATTTACCGCTTAATGAAATTAATAAAAAAGGTCAAAGATAATGGGTATCAAACAAACAGCTTCAGTTATTTTTGTAGGAATATTCGTATTATTAGTTTTTAATACCTTTTTTTCTGTCCATGAAACACGTCAGGCAATAGTTCTTCAATTTGGTAGACCGGTTGGTGCACCAATAACTGAACCTGGGTTAAAANTAAAAATGCCTTTTATTCAGCAAGTCCAATATTTAGATAAAAGAATATTAGCCTTAGACTCCCCTGCTGAAGAAGTTATTGCAGCAGATCAAAAGAGATTAGTTGTAGACTCCTTTACTCGCTGGAGAATTATTGACCCACTTCAATTTTATATAAGTGTTCGTGATGAGAGGATTGCGCGCTCTAGGTTACAAGCTATTGTATCATCAAGCTTAAGATCGATTTTAGGCGCTGAAGAATTTGTTACAGTTGTAAGAGATAATCGCGATGATCTTATGAAGCAAATTACAGAAAGAGCAAACGAACAAGCCCTTGATCTTGGAATTAACATTGTGGATGTAAAAATAAAAAGAGCAGACTTACCNGATGCAAACAGTCAGGCTATTTATAGAAGAATGCAAACTGAAAGACAGCAAGAGGCTGCAGAATTTAGAGGTAAAGGGCAAGAAATATCAAGAGGAATTAAGGCTGAGGCTGAAAAAAAGGTTACTGTTTTGCTTTCAGAGGCTACTCGTGATGCTGAGATTAATAGAGGTATTGGTGATGCCTGTAGAAATAGAATTTTTGCGACAGCTTATGGTTTAGATAAGGACTTCTTTGCCTTTTACAGGTCAATGATGTCCTATGAAAACTCTTTAGATGACGAGACAACAATCGTATTATCTCCTGATAGTGAGTTTTTTAAATTTTTAAATAACCCAAACTCATCCTCACTTGTTACAGATTCTACTGAAAAATTAAGTGAAAATAGCAAAAAGCTTATTAGTCTTATTAATAATAACAGTAGATTAAGAGATGCGCTGTGTCCCGATCTATCTAGTGAAGAATAATATAGAGAAATAATGAAAAATCTAAAATCAATTTTTATTGTAATACTGTTTAATGTATTTGTTTTCTCAAATATACCTGCGTTATCATCTTTACCTGATTTTACAATCTTAGCTGAAGAGTACTCCTCTTCAGTTGTTAATGTTTCTGTTGTTAGAAAGCAAAAAGAAAAAGANAGCTCTGGTAAAATGAGACAAAACTCTCCTGGCTCTCCTTTTGATTTTTTTAATGACGAAAGATTTAGGGATTATTTTCGTAATCAACCTCAAAAAAGAGTTCCTCAAAGAACCGCTGGTTCTGGTTTTATAATTTCTAAAGATGGATTTGTTGTTACTAATAATCATGTTGTTGAAGAAGCTGAAACAATTAAAATAACTTTAAGTAATGATGAGGTTTATGATGCTGAAGTAGTTGGTTTGGATCCAAGAATGGATTTGGCTCTACTTAAAATAGAATCTAAGGAAGACTTTCCTTTTGTTAGCTTTGGTAACAGTAAAAAGTCAAAAGTTGGAGAATGGGTAGTTGCTATTGGTAACCCTTTTGGTCTAGGGGGCACTGTCACTGCAGGTATTATATCAGCATTAGGGCGAAATATTGGCTCTGGTCCTTATGATCGGTTTATTCAAACAGATGCTCCTATAAATAAAGGTAATTCGGGGGGGCCATTATTTAATATGGATGGCGAGGTTATTGGCGTTAATACAATGATATATTCGCAAACAGGCGGCTCAGTTGGGATTGGTTTTTCAATACCNTCAGAACTTGCGATGCCTGTCATTGATCAGTTAAAGGATTTTGGTGAAACAAGAAGAGGTTGGCTTGGTGTGATGATCCAGAATGTCACAGAAGAATTAGCAAAAGATATGGANCTTGAAGAAGCAAGAGGNGCTTTAATTCAACAGGTTGTAGAAGGTGGACCAGCTGATAAGGCTGGGATTGAAGAGGGTGATGTCATTATTTCTTATAATAAAGAGGATATTAATGATATGAGGGACTTAACCACAAAAGTTGCAAATACAGATATTGGAAAAAATATTAAGATTAAAGTTATTCGATTTGGTAAGTTNATTGATCTCAAGGTTAAGATAGGAAGACTTGAAGGAAATGAGGATACTCTAAAATCTAAATCTTCTGAAGAAATTAAGAGAATATTAGGTCTCGGCTTGGGTGATTTGACCGATGAATTTAGAAGAGAAAATCAAATACCTCAATCTCTTAAAGGCGTAGCAGTTTTAGAAGTTGATGAAAAGTCTGAAGCCTTTTCAAAGAAAATTACAAAAGGAAGTGTTATTGTTAGCCTAACTCATCAGAGGATTTCAGGAAATGTAACTCTTCAGTCAACAGTTAAAGCTAAAGATTCAAATCAAGTTCATGAACTTCTTATTGAAAGAGAAAAAGCTGGTGATGAAAGAATTTTAATTAGGGTATGGCGTCCTGAACTTAGNCTGGTCTCCCTAGTTGCATTATCATTTGAAAAAGAAGAATCTAATTAAAATTTCTATATTTTATGAGANAATAATCCGTCTAAAAGCTTAGGTTCAAACCAAGTTGATTTNGGAGGCATTACTTTGTTTGCATTAGCTACATCAATCAAGGCTTCAATTGGTGTTGGATAAAGAGAAAAAGCAATCTTAAAACCATCATTGTTAACCCTTCTCTCAAGTTCACCAAGGCCTCTTGCCCCTCCAACAAAGTCTATTCTTTGATCTGTTCTTTCATCTTTAATTCCAAGAAAAGGTTCAATTAAAAAATCATGTAAGATTGAGACATCTAATGATTTTACAGGATCCTTAGTATCAACTTTTTCCTCTTTAATTTCTAAGTTATACCATTTACCTTCAATATACATACCAAACTGACCTTTTTGNTTTGGTTTAAATTGNCCTTCATGCAATGTTATATAAAAATTTTCTTTAATATTTGAAATTAACTCATCCTTACTATTATTAAGTTCTTTTATTATTCTGTTATAATCTAAAATGGACATTTCAGAGTGAGGAAAGGCAACGGATAGAAAAAAATTATAATCTTCTTGACCTGTATGGGTATTATTATTTTTTTTCATCTCCTCCATTACTCGAGAAGCAGCGGCAGATCTGTGATGTCCGTCTGCAATATATAGAGATTCCATTGAATTAATTTCTTCTAAAATTGGATTAAAAAATTTGCTTTCATTAACTAGCCAGATCTTATGATTTGAACCATCTGNTGCANATACATCATAAAGGGTTTCTTTTTCTTTAACTTTCGATAATAAATCTGATATTTCATGCGTATTTTGATAGGCTAGTAATACTGGGCCAGTCTGAGCTTTGAGCTCATTTATATTATTTACCCTATCATCTTCTTTNACTGGTTTTGTGAATTCATGTTTTTTAATTTGATTTTTTCGATACGCCTCAACTGAAGCAACGCAGGCAATTCCTGTTTGTTTTGATGTACCGAAAGCAATTTCATATACATATAAGCATTCACTCTCTTCTTGAATTAAAATTTTATCATCAATCATTTTAATTNAGTTTTCTGCTCCTTGTTTATAGACCTTAGGATCATCAGTTTTTATTCCAGCTGGTAAATCTATTTCTGGCTTTGAAATATGCAAAAAACTATAAGGTTTATTTTGAGACATCTCTCTTGCTTCTTCAGAGTTTAAAACGTCATAAGGAGGAGCGATAACCTCACTTGCTTTCTCGGGAGATGGTCTCAAAGCTTTGAATGTTTTAATAAGTTGCATTAGAAATCCTATTATCAAATTTAATTTATTTTAATTAACATATTTAATNGGTAATGTTTGATAATTAATTTAAATATTTAATTGTTAAAAATAAAAGTTTTATGAAATTAAAATCCTTATGATAAATAAAATTATTTTAATATCAGGCCCTACAGCCACTGGAAAATCATCTTTAGCATTAAAAATTGCTAAGAAAATAGACTCTGAAATTATTAATGCAGACTCTATTCAATTGTATAAAGATTTAAGTATTTTAACNGCTAGNCCTTNAGTTGAGCGAGAAACAATAAAGCATCACCTTTATGGACTTTTAAATGGTGATATTAAGTGGTCGGTTGGAAAATGGTTACAAGAAACAAAAGTATTAATTCAAAATATTATTGAAAAAAGAAAAATTCCAATAATTGTTGGAGGAACAGGACTTTATTTTAAAGCAATTACGGATGGCTTATCACCAATACCTGATATTGATCATCTAGTAAGGGATAAGCTGAACGACTTATTATTAAAAGAGGGACTTGAGAGTCTTTATCTAGATTTACAAAAGGTTGATGAGGTAGCAGCAGAAAAAATCAATCCAAATGATAAGCAGAGAATTATAAGGGCCCTAGAAGTTTATAATGGAACAAAAAAAAGAATTTCTGATTATTGGAAAATGGAAAGGGTTAAATATATTGATAAGCCTACAGTAAATTTTAGNATTGAGGCTGAGAGGAGATGGATTTACGAGAAGTGTGACTCAAGAGTAGATAATATGTTTAGAGAAGGGGTTATAGATGAGGTTAAAAATTTAAAGAATAAAAATTACTCAAAAGATTCTCCAATTTTTAAAGCTATTGGAGTTGAAGAAATATCATCTTTTCTTGATGAAAAAATATCAATTGAGGAGGCATCTGACCTTATAAAGTTTAAAACTCATCAATATGCNAAACGTCAAATAACTTGGATAAATAATCAGATGATTACGTGGAATAAGATAAATACGCAACATTCAGATAAAAATGTAGATGAAATTATAAAAAAATTATAAAAAAATATTGACCTTAGGTTTAGAAGTGACTAATTTTCAGCATATTTTAATATTTTGATTGTTATAGTAGGTATTTTTAAATTTAAGGAATTTTTATGACTAAAATGACTGGAGCTGAAGTAATTGTTAAGGCTTTAAAAGAACATGGTGTTGATCATATCTTTGGATATCCTGGTGGGGCAGTTTTGCCTTTATATGATGAATTGTTTAAGAGTAATGACTCTCCTGAGCATATATTAGTTCGTCATGAGCAAGGTGCTGTTCATGCGGCCGAGGGGTATGCCAGATCTTCTGGTAAACCTGGTGTAGTTTTAGTTACATCGGGACCTGGGGCAACTAATGCTGTTACAGGATTAACTGATGCCTTAATGGATTCTATCCCCCTTGTTTGTATATCTGGCCAAGTACCAAGTCACCTTATTGGGACGGATGCTTTTCAAGAAAGTGATACTGTTGGCATAACTAGGCCATGTACAAAGCATAATTGGCTTGTGAGGCGTCCTGAGGATCTTGCAAAAACAATTCATTTAGCATTTTTAGTTGCAACAACTGGAAGACCTGGTCCTGTTTTAATTGATATACCGAAAGATGTTCAGTTTGCAGATGCAGAATATTGTTCAATGGATGAAGTAGAGCACCCTAGCTATAAGCCTGTTATTAAACCTGAAATCTCAGAGATTGAACAAGCCGTAGAGTTAATGTCAAAAGCGCAAAGTCCTATTTTTTATACTGGAGGAGGTGTTATTAATTCAGGTCCGGAAGCAAGTCATCTTCTTAGAGAGTTGGTAACAACAACAGGATTTCCAATTACATCAACATTAATGGGACTAGGTGCATTCCCTGCAAGCGATGATAAATGGTTAGGTATGTTAGGTATGCATGGAACTTATGAAGCAAATATGGCTATGCATGACTGCGACTTGATAATTAATGTTGGAGCTAGGTTTGATGATAGAGTTACGGGCAGGTTAGATGCTTTTTCACCTAATTCTAAAAAAATACATATTGATATTGATCCTACTTCAATAAATAAAACAATTGATGTTGATGTTTCTGTGATTGGTGATTGCGCCCATGTTCTTGAAAACCTTCTTATATTCTGGAAGTCAAAGGGTTTAAAAACTGATACATCAAAATGGTGGGAGCAAATTAATGAGTGGCGACAAAAAAAATCTTTAAATTATTCTAAATCTAAAAAGATTATAAAGCCGCAATTTGCTATTGAGCGCTTATATGAGCTTACAAAAGATAGGGATACCTATATAACCACTGAGGTTGGGCAGCATCAAATGTGGGCAGCACAACACTATCACTTTGCAGAACCAAACAGATGGATGACTTCAGGTGGCTTAGGTACAATGGGTTATGGATTACCTGCTGCAATAGGAACTCAAGTAGCCTTTCCAAAATCAACCGTTATAGATATAGCTGGTGAGGCATCAGTTCTTATGAATATGCAAGAGCTATCTACTGCTGTTCAACATAAACTTCCTGTTAAAATTTTTATACTAAATAATCAATACATGGGCATGGTTAGGCAGTGGCAAGAACTTCTTCATGGTGGAAGATATTCGCATTCATATACCGACTCTCTTCCAGATTTTGTTAAGTTAGCTGAGGCTTATGGTGCTCACGGTGTCAGAGCTCAATCACCAGATGAATTGGACTCTAAAATAAATGAAATGCTTGATTCAGACCTACCAGTATTATTCGATTGTGTTGTTGATAAAGACGAAAATTGTTATCCAATGATCCCATCTGGGGCCGCGCACAATGAAATGTTATTTAATGATGATGGTATAAGCATGGAAGTCGGTGATGAGGGCAAGGTTTTAATATGATAACAATTAAAGAGGGTGCTCAAGAAACACATACTTTTTCTGTACTTGTTGATAATGAAGCGGGTGTTCTTGCTAGAGTTATAGGTTTATTTTCTGGACGTGGTTACAATATTGAGAGTCTAACTGTTGCTGAAATTGATAAAGATTCACATACCTCAAGAATTACAATTGTGACATCTGGGAGTCCTAAAACAATTGCTCAAATAAAAAGTCAATTAGAGCGACTTGTTCCTGTTCATAAAGTTACAGATCTAACAATTGAAGGACCATCTGTTGAAAGAGAGATGGCTTTGATTAAGGTTTTATATTCTTCTGAAACCAAAGATGAAATATTAAGGCTTTGTGAAATTTATAGAGCTAAGATTGTTGATACTACAGAAAGCTCATTTGTTTTTGAATTAACTGGAGCAATGGATAAAATAAATTCCTTTATTGACCTTTTGCGTCCATTAGGGTTGAAGGATATATCTAGAACTGGTCTAGCTGCTATTTTACGTGGATCAAAAGAATAAAATTCTTTTTAAGGAGATGATTAATGAAAGTTTATTATGATAAAGATGCTGATTTAGGAATTATTCAATCTAAAAAAGTTGCTGTTATAGGGTACGGAAGTCAGGGACATGCTCACGCTTTAAATCTAAAGGATAGCGGTGTTTCAGAAGTATGTGTAGCCCTTAGAGAAGACTCATCTTCTGTTGAAAAAGCTAAAAATGCAGGTTTCAATGTTATGAATGTTGCAGATGCAGCTAAGTGGGCTGATGTAATGATGATGCTAACACCTGATGAGCTTCAGGCTGATATCTATAATGATGAAATTAGAGATAATCTAGGAGAGGGTTCTGCTTTATTATTTGCTCATGGTTTAAATATACATTTTGATTTAATTGAGCCTAGGGAGGATTTAGATATCCTTATGGTCGCTCCAAAAGGTCCAGGACATACAGTTCGGTCTGAGTATGAAAGAAATGCTGGGGTTCCATGTTTAATAGCTGTTGATCAAGACTCAACTGGTAATGCAACTCAATTAGGCTTATCCTATGCTTCTGCCCTTGGAGGCGGAAGGGCTGCAATAATAGAAACAACTTTCAAAGAAGAGTGTGAAACTGATTTATTTGGTGAACAAGCAGTTTTATGTGGTGGTGTTGTAGAGTTAATTCGAAATGGCTTTGAGACACTTGTAGAAGGTGGATATGCACCTGAAATGGCTTACTTTGAATGCTTACATGAAATGAAGCTTATAGTTGATTTAATGTATGAGGGTGGAATTAATAATATGAATTATTCTATCTCAAATACAGCTGAATATGGAGGTTATGTCTCAGGTCCGGCTGTTGTGGGTAACGAATCAAAAGTAGCAATGAAAAAGGTTCTCGAAAATATACAATCAGGTAAGTTTGTTAAAGATTGGATGAACGAAAATAAATCTGGATCAAATAAGCAATTTCACTCTATGAGAAAAGATTCTAGCAATCATCAAATTGAAGAGGTTGGTGGTGAGTTAAGAAATATGATGTCGTGGCTTGGTGAAAATAAATTAGTTGATAAAGATAAAAATTAATTTTTACTTGATACTGAATGAAATTTAAGGCATTTAGTNTAGATATGAATACAAACAGTTCAAATAATNCGTCTTTTGAAAGCAACCTTTTNTTGCTTAATACTGTTTTATTGCCTTTAACTCTTTTATCACTGCTACTTATCAGCCTCTAAGATTGTCTTTTGGCTATATGTCTTAGGGGAGAATTTCAAAGCCAAAAATAATTAATTTTTTGGAGATAGTGATGAGTAAAAATAGTAATTACGTTAAAATTTTTGATACAACATTGAGAGATGGAGAACAATCTCCAGGTGCCTCAATGTCTTTAAGTGAAAAGATTCAAATTGCAGAAGTATTTGATACAATGGGAATTGATATCATTGANGCTGGATTCCCAATAGCATCTGAAGGTGATTTCGAGGCCGTTTCAGAAGTCTCAAAAGTTGTAAAAAATGTCCAAGTATGTGGTTTGGCAAGGGCTGGGCAAAAGGATATTGATAGAGCCGGTGCAGCAGTTAAAAGTGCTGTAAACCCAAGAATTCACACCTTTATAGCAACAAGCCCTATTCATATGAAATTTAAATTGCAAATGGATGAGGAACAGGTTTTGGAGGCAATCAATACCTCTGTTTCGAGAGCAAGAAACCTTGTTGAAGATGTTCAATGGTCAGCTGAGGACGCAACTAGAACTGATAGAGAGTTTTTATTCAGATGTGTTGAAACTGCTATTTCTTCTGGAGCTTCGACTATTAATATCCCTGATACGGTTGGTTATACAACTCCTGAAGAATATTATGAAATAATAGAATCTTTGATTAAAAATATTCCTTCTTCCGATAAAGTGACTTTTTCTACTCATTGTCATAATGATTTAGGTCTAGCCGTTGCAAATTCGCTATCAGGCGTAAGGGCAGGGGCAAGACAGATCGAGTGCACAATGAATGGAATTGGCGAAAGAGCCGGTAATGCAGCTCTTGAAGAACTTGTTATGTCTATGAAGGTAAGAAAAGATATTCTAAATTATGACTCTAATGTTGATACTAAGTTATTTACTCGCGCATCAAAGTTAGTTTCATCAGTTACCTCTTTTCCAGTTCAATTTAATAAAGCGATTGTTGGAAAGAATGCATTCGCTCATGAATCAGGAATCCATCAAGATGGAATGCTTAAAAATAATGAAACTTATGAAATTATGACACCTGAGAGTGTTGGGTTAAGTGAATCTACTTTAGTTATGGGTAAACACTCAGGTCGCCATGCTTTTAAAGAAAAGGCATTTGAGTTGGGTTATGCATTAGCAGATAATCAATTAAACGATGCCTTTTATCGATTTAAAGACCTTGCTGATAAAAAGAAAGAAGTTTTTGACGATGATATTATTGCTATTATAGACGATGAGTTTTCCTCAAGTATCGATCANATAAAGCTTGTTTCTCTTAANATTCAGGCTGGNACTTCAGGTCCTCAGATAGCTGATTTAGTTTTAAATATAAACAATGAAGAGAAAAGNACTATTTGCGAAGGCTCTGGACCAGTAGATGCTATTTTTAATTCTATTCGTAATTTATTTCCTCATAAAGCTGACCTTCAGCTGTATCAAGTTCACGCTGTTACACAAGGAACAGATGCACAAGCCGAGGTAAGTGTTCGTCTCCATGAAGATGGNAAAACTGTTGTTGGAAGAGGAGCAGATACAGATACATTAGTTGCGTCAGCAAGGGCTTATATTGGTGCTTTAAATCGTTTAATTATTAAGAGAGAAAAGGCAAACCCTGATTTTATTGAAACCTGANAGGTNGTACTTATATGCATCCAATAGATGAAATTATGGAGGAGAGGTGTCCAAATCTTATGAGGAATAAGATTTTTTGGTCTTTTATTAAGCCATCAATTTATAAAATTTTTAAATACGATGAGGCTAAAAAGATTGTAGATGATATAATTAATAAGTCTGGGTTTGAATGTTTCACCTATCTTACAGAGTTTTTGAAAGCAGAAAATCAGGTTACAAATCTTTCAAATGTTCCTAGCTCTGGTCCTATAATTCTAGCTGGTAATCATCCAACAGGTCTAACTGATGGAATTGTAATGTTTGATGTTCTTAAAAAACAAAGACCCGATTATACGCTTTACGCTAATTCTGATATGATCAAAATTGCTAAAGGCTTTCAAGATATAATTATTCCAGTTGATTGGAATCATCAAAATAAAACATCTGAGAAGAGTCGGATGATCTTAAAGTTAACAAAAGAAACACTTAATAATAATAAAGCTTTATTGGTTTTTCCATCTTCTAGGTTATCTAAAAGAAAGGGGTTTAAGTTATATGAAAGACCATGGCTAACAACAATTATAAAGCTTTCTAAAAAATTCAATGTTCCTATAGTCCCATTTCATATGGATGGTTCAAATTCGCTCCTTTTTTATTTTTTGGAAATCGTTAATACAGAGTTAAAAGATGTAAGTTTATTTAGAGAGCTGATTAATAAGAGAGACTTTCGCTATAAGATAATTTTTGGCGAACCGATTTATCCAAATGAATTTGATGAAAATATAGATAAACAAACAGAAATTATGCAAAAATATGTTGAGTATGAATTAGGAAATCCGCCTTCAATTATTTAATTATCTNATTTAGTTCTTTTATAAATTTNTAATACTTATTATAGTCAATTCGATGTTTTGGAGCGCTAAATGAAAAAATTCATATTAATCTTCTCTATACTTTTCCCGCTTTCTATATTTGCAGAGGGTGATGATTGGTCTCACTATGGAAAAGATTCCGGTGGCGGTCATTACTCTAAAGCAACCGAAATAACACCTGAAAATGTAAAACATTTAAAGAATATTTGGACACATCGATCTGGCGATTATAAGGGCGGAGCAAACTCTGCTGGAAGAAAAGGTGATGATTATCAAACATCTTTTCAGGTAACACCTCTTTTAGTTGATGAGACTCTCTTTTATTGCACATCATTTAATAGAGTTTTTGCTTTAAATTCTGAAACGGGCGAAGAAATTTGGATGTTTGATCCAAAGCTTAAAAAAGAGGGAAGGGCTATCTTAGCTTGTCGAGGATTAAGCAGTTGGAAAGATTTAAAAAAATCACCTGATGAAAAATGCTTTCATCATATTATTGGTGTTACTATTGATGCCGAACTATTTTCTATTGATGCAAAAGATGGAAAATTATGTAAAGATTTCGGAAATAATGGAAGAGTTAACCTCAGAGAAGGCTTAGGTGAGCACCCTGATTTATATTATTGGAGTACATCTCCACCGGCAATAATCAATGAAAAAATCGTTGTAGGAGGAAGTGTTATTGATAACTTATCAACTGATATTCCAGGAGGTGTTGTTAGAGCTTATGACATCAGAACAGGTGAATTGGAATGGTACTGGGATCCAATTCCACCAAACGAAGCAACTGTATTAGATGAAAATGGTAATCCTCTCTATAGAAGGGGTACAGCAAATGTTTGGTCAATAATTTCAGCCGATCCTGAGTTAAATATGGTCTATCTCCCAACNGGTAATGCATCACCTGATTACTATGGTGGACATAGAAAAGGTCTTGAAGANTATTCAAGTTCTGTTGTGGCTTTAAATGCTGATACAGGAAAATTAGAGTGGAGTTTTCAGACAGTTCATCACGATATTTGGGATTATGATGTTCCGTCTCAACCAACTTTTTATGAATTNGAAAAGGATGGTAAAATCATAAAAGCACTTGCNCAGACAACTAAAACTGGACTTGTTTTTCTATTAAATAGAGAAACTGGTGAACCTATCTTTCCTGTAGAGGAAAGAGAAGTTCCTCAAGGGGCTGTCGAAGGTGATTATGTTAGTAAAACTCAACCTTTTCCTACTAAACCAGCACCTCTTAATCCGACATATTTCGATCCTGACAAAGCATTTGGTTTTACTTTTTGGGATCGCGGACACTGCAAAAGAACTGCTAAAAAATTAAGAAATGAGGGACTTTTTACACCACCATCACTTGAAGGAAGTATTCACTATCCAAGTGGAGTAGGTGGGAATAATTGGGGTGGACCAGCAATTGATCCTGANAGAAATATAATGGTTGTTAATACCAATAATATGGCAAGTTTAATAGTTATGGTTCCTCGAGAAGATTGTAGCAAACCACTCAAGGAATTATCAATCAATAAAACTCAAGAAAGATTTACAAATATTGAATCAAATGAGGGTGCTCCGTATTGTAATTTAAGATCAATGGGGTTTTTCTCTCCCTTAGGTGTACCTTGTACTGAACCACCTTGGGGTACTTTGACTGCGGTCGACCTTAATACTGGAGAGCATTTATGGAATGTTCCATTAGGAACATCGAAGGATTTAGCTCCCTTTCCCTTTTGGTGGATTAAGGGTGCTCCAAATATGGGTGGTCCTACAGTCACAGCAACTGGAGTAACCTTTATCGGTGCTACAAGTGATCATTATTTAAGAGCATTTGATACGGAAACTGGAGAAGAGTTAGCAAAATTTAGACTTCCTACTGGTGGACACGCTACACCAATGACATATAAAAATAAAAATGGTCGACAATTTGTTATTATAGCCGCTGGAGGTCATTGGGCAATTGGAACACCTGCCTCTGATCATCTAATGGCTTTTGCACTTCCAAATGAATAAAAGTGTATTAATAACTGGCGCATCTTCAGGTTTAGGTAAAGATTTTGCAAGTCTTTATGCTGAAAAAGGCTATGATTTAGTTTTAACTGCACGAAGAGAGAGTAATTTAAGGTCCATTGCCTCTGATCTCACAAGTAAATACAATATAAGTGTTGCAATTATTCCAGCCGATCTTGGTGAACCGCAATCTCCATATAAAATTTTTAATTTCTGTGAAGAAAGTAATATTAAAATTGATATTCTAATTAATAATGCAGGCTATGGTCTGACAGGAGAATTTGATAAAATATCTTGGGAGGAGCATGATACCTTTATTAACGTTTTATCCACTTCGGCAATAGCATTAACAAGACTATTTTTACCCAGTATGATTGATAGAAAATATGGAAGAGTTGTAAATGTTTCATCTGTTGCGGCTTTTGCTCCTTATACAAATTCAGGCGGTATGTATATTGCCACAAAACTTATGCTTCTGAAGTTTTCAGAAATGATACACAATGATTATAAGTCTAGAAATATTTACTCATGCGCAGTATGTCCAGGGTTTACTCATACTGAATTTCATAAGGATATGAAAGAATTTAAAAGTTCAATACCATCTTTTATGTGGATGGATTCTAGAAAAGTGGTTGAACAAGCATACGAAGCATCAATGAGCGGAAAAGAAATAATTATTAATGGGTGGATTTATAAAATTTTAGTATTTTTTATGAAAATAACACCTAAGTGGCTTGTAAAATTACGTTCAAATTAGTAGGTTCTTAAAATTAATTACAGCTAGTTAAAAAAAGGGTTTTATAATGGAAATTGTTACAGTTTTTGGGGCTTCAGGAAGAATGGGGCAAGCACAAGTAAGACAGCTTTTATTAGCTGGTTATCAGGTTAGGGCTATAACACGAAAAAAAGGTGTATTTTCTGATAATAACGTAACAGAAGTTTCNGCAGATTATAATGACCCTCAAAGCCTAGATGATGCTTTGGCTGGCTCAGATGCTGCTTTCTATAACAAACCTTCTTTTGAGCAAGTCACTAAAATGATAGATTTCTGTGCGGCTGTAGGCGCTGCTGCTGCTAGAGCAGATATTCGATTAATATATCAAACAGCTGCTTATGCACCTGATGAAGAGATTGGACAATATAATTATGATCGTGTTCTTGCAACGGAGAGAGCTTTAAAACAAGGCGGTGCTAGAACAACTATATTTAGACCTGTATTATTTATGGATAATACTTTAACGAAATGGGCAAGAAATGATATTTTGGAAAAAGATGAATTTGCTTATCCTCATAAGCCAGGGCTTGAGGCAAATTGGATTTGTCTTGATGATGTTGCAAAATTTATGGTTGCAGCCTTAAAAAGGGATGACTTAATAGGACGCGCTATGGTTATTGGTGGGCCTGAAGTTTTAACACCACAAAGAATTGCAGATACCCTATCAGGACATCTTGGTCGCTCTATTAAACAGAAAACATTAACTCCAAATGAATTTGCTATTCGTATGGCAGATATCTTTGAAGATGTTAGTGATATCGGAAGAGAAGATTATATTGCTGCTATGCAAGGATTTTATGAATATAACAATGATAATGATGATGACTTAAATCCTTTTGAAGTAGATATGGATGAAGTTCTTAAAGAAATTCCAATTCAGTTAACAACATTTAGTGAGTGGGTAAAACAACAGGACTGGGTTCCTATTGATGATGATGACATTACAACACCTTCAGGTGGTTAATTATAAAATTTTTGGGATAATTGCCTTACGTTCTTTTGGATAATCATTAAATTTTTCTTTATACCAAGTGTGATGTTTAAGAGCCCTTGGAAGAAGATTAAAGGTAGTCCAAAGAGCAAAAACAAAACCTGAAAAACTCCAAGTCATAATAGCCCAACCAATCCATTCTATTATTTCTCCAAAATAGTTAGGGCTTGAAATCCATTTATAAAATCCACCNNGCGGGATTTGATAACCTTTTTTCTCTTTTGAAATATTCAATANNATTTTATCGGATTGAATATTNATAACCATTCCAAAAAGAAAAATACANAAGCCTATTAAAAAGTTTGAGCTTAAAAGCCAAGAAACATCATANTGATTATCCATCAATAAAAACCAGTAACCATGAAAGGATGCATTAAAGACGTTAAAAATAAATGCCAGAAGAGCAACTACTAAAGGCATAGAGCCGTTTTTATCAATCAAGAGAGGCCAAATAAGACTTCGATTAGTATAATGAATAGACCAAAGGCATAAGAAGATAACCAAAACAATATTGTTAAACCCCCCATTGAGAAAATAAAAGATCCATATGACATAAAGAGCGGGCGTTTCCATTAAAATCCAACCAAGTCTTTTTGGAAGAAGAGGTCCCCAGCCTGATCGAAGGTGCCGTCCATAAGGTGCGCTTATAAAAAGAAGAACAAAAAAAGTTACAACACCAATACCGATCCAAGAATTTATAAGAATTTGAAACATAATGATTTTAGTTTAAGTTAAAATTTGATTCTTAACCGCGGAGTATAGCTTTTGCAAAGAAAAATTTGGATAAATGGAGATTATATTAACTGGGAAGATGCTCAAGTTCATATTTTATCGCATTCTCATCAGCGTGGTTCTTTAATTTTTGGATTTATTCCTATTTTTGAAAATGATGGAGTTGTTTCACTATTTCGTTTGAACGATCATGTTGATAGACTTTTTACGTCATGCGCTTCAGCTGGGATCCCTTTAGATTATTCTGCTTCGGATATTCATTTGGCAATAAAAGATACTGTAAAAAAGAATCCAGGTAGTAAATTTGTAAAAATAAGCGTCTATATAGCATCCATTGAAATTGATGTTGTACCTCAAGATTCTTTTTCAACTGTTGCCATTGCAGCATATGAGCCTATGGAAGATATTGCAGCTAAAAATTCACAACCTTTTCACTCATCGCNAGAGCTAAGCGTTTGGTTAGAGAAAGAAAAGCATCAAAGAAGATCTGACATCATTCCACCTCAGATTAAAATCGCTGGGAACTACACATCATCAATGATGGCTAAATGGCAGGCTAGAAAGAATGGGTATGATGAGATTATACTTACAGATGAGAATGGCTTTATTACGGAGGCACCGACTTCGAATGTTTTCTTGGTTAATCAAGATGATGTTTTATTAACTGCTCCGAAAGAGGAGGTTCTTTATGGCATTACAAGAAAGAGTATTCTTGATATTGCCGATAATGAAGGTATAAAAACCAAAGTAGAAAGAATACCTCTTTTAGAATTAGAAAACGCAAAAGAAGTTTTTATAACCTCATCCTCTCATCTTGTTTGTCCAGTTATCAAAATAGACAATAATCCTGTTGGTAGTGGAGGTATTGGAGTTTTGACAGATAAATTAAAGCAAAGATTTTTAAAGATTTCTCAAGGTCAGGATAGCTTTTTCAGTGATTGGCTTGATAGTATTTAATTTAATTTATTTTTTCTTTACGCATACTTAAAATCTTACTTTAAATAAAACATGAATCAATTAATTTTATAATTTTAGGAGGATGAAATGAAAAAATTAACTTTATTAGTCATAATACTCTTTAGTTTTTTATCAACAAATGCTTATGCACATGTAAAAAAACTATATTCGGATAAAGGGATTACAACCTATTGTGTTGATGGTATGAAATTTGCGGTTGCTGGTGGAGTGAGTATTGTTCAGGTTATGGAGAATATTGAAAATCACGCCGTACCAAAAAGCTGCTCAATGAAGTAATGAAAAAATTTTTTTTAGCCTTACTTATTTTTTTTATAATGTGCGTTTGTTTTTCACCTATTTTTTTCTTAGCTATCTATCTGTTTTAATTATATAAATTATCTTTTATACATAATAAAATTTGCTAATAAGGATAAAATATGCGGAAATGTTTTTTTTATTTGATTCTTTATACCTAGGGGAGGTTTTTTAATGAATTATACTAAGTATATAACAATATCTTTATTGGGCTTTATGTTAGTTTTTACAGCCAATGATAATGTGGCTGCTGATGAAGCAGTTACCTCAATGGGAANTACTTCAAGCCTCGGNCTTGAAGAAATCATTGTTACAGCTCGTAAAAGAGAGGAAAGTCTTTTGGATATTCCTGAGACTGTTGTTGCTATTTCAGGCAAAACCATCTCAAGACAAAATATTAAAAATTTAGATAAAATAGGTATGTCAGTACCAAATCTAAATCTTAATACAAGAGCTGATGGTTGGCCCAATGTTACAATGAGAGGGATGGGTGCATTCAGCCTTACTCAAGGTGTTGGTTTTTATCTCGATGATGTTCAACTTTTCGGTGATGCATCTTCTAGGTTTGGTGATCTAGACAGAATAGAGGTTCTTAAAGGTCCTCAAGGTGTTTTATACGGTGGAAGTAATATCGGTGGTGCCGTTAAATTTATAAGTACACGACCTTCCCCAGATGAAACAACTGGTCATTTTAAAATAATGGCTGGAGAACAGAATTCAACTGATATCGAAGGTTCAATCAATATGCCTGTTGGCGATGGTTGGGCAGTACGTGTTTTTGCTTTTACTAGAGAAGATGATGGCTTCATGTATAACCCCAGTAATGGTGACGATACTGTAGCTGGTTATGAGGAAAGTGGTGGAAGGCTTGCAATTGCTGGGCCTTTATCTGATAATTTATCACTTTATGCATCCGTAAGAGCTAATCAATTTGATGGACCAAATAATAATTGGGCTATGGAAAGAGGAACTCCTCCAAATTTTGAATATCCATACATTAACAACATTGAGACNCCTTCAAATAATGATAAAGAAACATTTGGTGCTCATTTAGAGCTTGTATGGGAGCTAGATGGATTTGATGTAACAAGTATATCATCTTATACAGATACTGAGGCCGATAGATTAACAGATGTCGATCTTGAACCTGAATTATGGCTCAATGCTTTTCAAAATGAATCTTTTGAAGCTACTATTCAAGAAATACGCTTCGCTTCAAATACTGCCAACAATCTTCAATGGCAAGCTGGCTTATATTCCTCTAAAATGGAATGGGTTGAAAGATCTACTACNCGGTTTGGACCGCAAATTTTTGGTATAGATTTAACAGTTCCTGCTAAACATGATAATACAGAAACTACTCATTTAGCTGCATTTGGTAATCTTACTTATACTACTGGTCCATGGGAAATTGGATTTGGTTTAAGGGTAGATTCTTGGGAAAGAGAAAAACTTGTTCCAGCTGAAGTAACTGAGAGTGGTTTAGACCATGCAAACAAAGTTGATGGAACAGAAGTTCTTCCAAGACTTTCAATATCTCGTACTATGGACGACGATACAATGATATATCTTACTATTTCTAAAGGTTATGAGCCTGGTGGATTAAGACACGAGCCAGTAATCTTTGATTCTGCAGGTAATCCATCTTTATCTACATATACGAAAGAAGAAGCTGTTCAGACTGAAATTGGTATAAAGGGATCATTTATGGACGGTAGAGGTAATTTCTCAGCTGCTGCCTTTATGATTGATTATGAAGATAGACTTTTTACAACTATCATCCAATCAGCNACTGGTCCTTTTGAATCAATTGGTAATTCTGGTAACTCAGAGAATGTTGGTTTTGAATTAGAACTTGCCTTCCAAGCAACTGAAAATCTTTCATTAGCNGCTGCATTCGGTACTTTAAGTGCTGAATGGGATTCTGGCACTATTATTAACGGTGTTGATATGAGCGGAAGAACGCCTTCAGGGTCAATTGACAATGGAGCTTCTATAGCTATCAATTATGAAAAACCTCTTGATAATGGCATGGAATTCATCGCTGATGTTCAGTATAACAGACGCGGATCAAGTGTAAGTATGCCTGCACACAGTTATATTGATGTTCCTAGCTATTACACCTTAAACCTTGCAACAGGTATAAGATCTGGTAATTGGGAATTCTTAATTCATGCAGAAAATCTTACAGATGAGCAGTATTATACTGACTTAGAAAATTGGGTAAATCTTGGTTCAGGCGGTGCTTTAGATCCAGTTAATCCTATGTCTGATCCATTCTATATTATCGGAACACATGGACACCCAAGAATGATTTCTGCAAGTCTGTCTTATAGATTTTAATCCTTGAAAATAATAAATTAAAGGCTCTCTTAGTGAGGGCCTTTTTTATTTGGCGTTAAATTCTCTTTTTATATCTGTAGACATTTTCCTTGATCCATCATGACTCCATCCAGGGGGAGCAAAGAGATAGAAAAATTTATGCTTTAGAGAAATATCACCTCTCATCATATCTTTTAANATATTCCAATATTCATGAAAGGCTATTTTTANAGGATTAAANGTTTCTAAGTCCTTAACNAAACCATAATCAGGAAATTCATCCTTATCTTCTGCNGCAAAAGTATTAAATAACTTGTCCCAAATAATAAGAGTTCCNGCATAATTTTTATCTAAATATTTAGGGTTTTTACCATGATGAACTCTGTGNTGGGAGGGGGTGTTAAAAATAGCTTCAAACCAATTGGGAAGTTTTTTGATTGTTTCGGTATGGATAAAAAATTGATAGACTGCATTTAACGCACCACAAAAAATTACCAAAACAGGATCAAAGCCAATCAGGATCAGAGGAATTTTGAGATACATTGTTCCTGTAAAATGTTTTGTCCAGCCTTGTCTTAATGCAATAGCCAAAGATATTCTATTGCTTGAGTGATGAGTAACGTGCATTGCCCAACCCCATCTAACTCTATGAACTATTCTATGATGAGTGTAATATCTTAAATCATCTAGAATAAAACAAATAACTATCGTGCTTATAGTTAAAGGAATTGTAAATAATTGGTATTGTTCAAACCAAAAAAGAACATTTAAAGTTATAAAGGCTGCTAAACCATTAACAACTACACTCATAAGTCCCATAAAAATTGATACAGAATTATCTTTTGTGTCTATTGATCCATTGGCATTAAAAAATTTAACAACAATTATCTCAACTAGGATTGCTAAAAAGAAAAAAGGAATAGCTATCAATGTAACATCTGCATTTATTATTTTATCTAAATTCAATTTTTATCCTTTTTATTTTTGGTGGGCCCGTGGGGA
Source organism: Rhodobiaceae bacterium (assembly GCA_002704345.1). GTDB lineage: Bacteria > Pseudomonadota > Alphaproteobacteria > MED-G09 > MED-G09 > MED-G09. The sequence goes on from PAGD01000002.1 coordinate 148,479, forward strand.
TTCGAACCCCAGACCCGCTGATTAAGAGTCAGCTGCTCTACCAACTGAGCTACAGGCCCTTTAAAAAACATGTTGCTAGAATATACGGATATTATTACTACAGTAAATAAACTTTAATCATAAGAGAGAAAAAATGACTCCTGAACTTTACAAACTTTTTTTACAGATGGCTATTATTGGNGGGATAACAGGTATTCTAGGATTTTTATCAGAAAAATATCAAGAAACAAAATATGGTCGTATCTTAATGTCTTTAACCATAATGTTCATGTTAATTATGCTTTATAAAGTTTATCAAACTTTTATGATATGGATCTAAATCTAAGGGTTTTTTAATATTTAGATATTTATAATTTTTTCTCTAAGAAATCTAGACAACCTATCAATTGCTGCAACCATAATAAGTATTATAATTATTATGAAAAAAGCTTGATCCCAATACTGTGCCTTCATTCTTTCTGATAATTGCAGGCCTATGCCTCCAGCTCCAACTATTCCAAGTATAACAGCTGATCGAGAGTTAGATTCAAAAAAATAGAGACTCTGTGAAATAAAAATTGGCATTACCTGGGGTATNAGTCCAAACCGTAGAGTTGATAATTTATTTGCTCCTGATGAGGTNAGACCCTCAATCTGTTTATTATCACTATTATCGGCTGCTTCTGAATAAAGCTTAGACAATGTTCCTGTATCAGCTACAAAAATTGCCAGTACACCAGAAAAAGGTCCTAGACCAAAGGCTCTTACAAATATTAAAGCCCATATAAGAATATCTACTCCGCGGATAAAATCTAAAAATCTTCTTATAATAAATCTTGGGAAACTTATTCTTANAACCTGCCTTGATGCCATTAAACCTAGAGGAATTGAAATAATAGATGCTGCCAAAGTTCCTAAAAATGCCATAGCTAAGGTCTGTAAAATTCCTATAAGAATAGAATTAAAGTTCCATGAGAGAAAATCATTCCAGTTTACCATCGAGTAAAGAATAGGTTTCATCTTAGAAAATCCTTTTAAAAGATCTTCGATAGAAAAATTAAAATAATTTATTGAAAAGATAATATATAAGAAAATAAGCAATGAGGTAATAATAGAAAGAGGTGACCGTTTCCATAAAGGATAAAATATTCTTGGGTGAAGGTTTATAATTTCTTTATCGGACATTATCGACCTCGATCACATTTTTTCTAAGGTACTCTGATAGCAAATCAATAGATATAACGGTTAAAATTATCAATAATATGATTGCACTAACCTCCTCATAGTAATTAAAATTAATTACCAAATATAACTCTTGNCCAATTCCTCCTGCCCCTACAAATCCTAGAATAGTAGAAGCCCTTATATTAATTTCAAATCTAAGTAATGTATAAGAAATGAGATTAGGGAGAACCTGCGGTAATAATCCAAATTTCATTTCTGAAGGCCAATTACCTCCAGACGCCTTTAATGCTTCTCTTGGCTTAATATCTGAATTTTCATGAACTTCCGAGAATAATTTACCTAAAGACCCTGTTGTATGAAGAGTCATTGCAATAATTCCAGCGATGGGACCAATTCCCAAAGCCCAAACAAATAATATNGCAAAAATTATTTCTGGAACACCTCTAAAGAACTCTAAAGTTCTTCTTGTCATAAAATATATAAACGAATTAGGAGCAGTATTTTTTGCAGATAAAAAACTTAATAAAAGAGCTATTGAAGACCCAATAATTGTTGCAAGAAGTGCCATATTAAATGTTTCAAAAAGCAGTTTTAAATATTTTGGTAAATTAAAATACCAATAAGCAATTGAACCCTCCTTATTTGAATCAAGAAATAATGAGGACGAGTCTAATGAGGGAAGAATTTGACTAATATAGTCTCCAAGACGAGGTAAACCATTTAACAACCTTGAGCTATTAATNTCTATTATGCTAGAGGANAGTAATACAGCTATTANCAATGANATTATTATAAAAATATTCCAAAGACGNCTCTTAAAAANTAAATCTTTTAATTTTTGATTATGATTTTCTATAAATATTTCACTCATTATCGATATCATAAAGTTCTTTTGATATTTCAGTTGTCAGATCATCCGGCGCCCCATCAAAAACAACCCTTCCATCTGATAAGCCTATNAATCTATCACAATATTTTTTTGCAACATCAAGTGAATGCAGATTACAAATTATTGTTATTCCATCCTCTCTATTAATTTTAAGCATATCATCCATGACTCTTTGAGCATTTTTGGGATCTAAGGATGATATTGGTTCATCTGCTAGAAGAATTTTTGGTTTTTGCATTAATGCTCTAGCTATAGCAACTCTTTGTTGCTGTCCTCCAGACAAAGTNCCAGCTTTTTGNAGAGCTTTTTCCGACAGATCAAATCTATCTAAATTTTTTAAAGCATTAATTTTTTCTTTTTTCGAAAAAACTCCTATTAAGTTCAAGAAATTATAATTTCTTCCTAGNCTACCAATTAAAACATTTGTCAAAACATCTATCCTTTCAACAAGNTTGAATTGCTGAAATATCATTGCGCACTCNGATCGCCATTTCCTTAGGGCTTTNCCTTTTAGTGATGTAATATTTATATCATNAAACTCTANGGAACCCTCACTTGGCTNGACCAATCTATTTATCATTCTCAGGAGGGTTGATTTACCTGCACCTGAACGGCCAATAATTCCAATAATCTCACCNTCATTAATTTCAAGACTAATACCGTTAACAGCATTAATATTTTTAAATCTTTTCTTTAAATTTGTTATTTTGAGTGACTTCATAACGTCTCATCTAATATTTGTGGATTTACAGACTCATTATAATGATTAAACTAATCTTAAATTAGCTATATTCAAGCTTGGATCAAAAAAAAATGAAAATTCTCTCCATTAAGACATTTATTGCTTTAATAATATTATTTTCACCAATTACGGTCTATGCAAGCATTGATCAAAATATAAATGATTTTTTAGCGCCTATTTCTAAATTAATATCTAGTATTGTTTTTTATTCTCTACCTCTAGGTACTGCAAATGTTGAATTAATTGTTATTTGGCTTATTGCAGGTGGAATTTTTTCTACCATCTATTTTAAGTTTATAAATTTTACTGGTTTTAGACATGCTATTGAGCTTGTATCTGGAAAGTTTTCCAATAAAGACTCAGAAGGTGAGGTTTCGCATTTTAGAGCCTTAGCCACCGCTTTATCG